>NZ_JANQCT010000009.1:0-66859 GCF_024723495.1 Campylobacter sp. RM19073
CGATATAGAATATTAGCCTAGGGCTATTGGATTATTTTTTACCGATAAATATAAAATGTCGTGAGCTACCTTCAAAATTGTATAGATTAATTGGTGTGTAATCTCCCCAATAAAGTGGCTCAAATAGCTTAAAATCATCTTTTAACTGCTCTATATCCTTAGTAAATTTAATATATGAGTTCTCGCTCATTCTACCTGTGGGGGTGCCTTGGATATGGGTTAAGCCATTTGGTAGTGGGGTGGATTTTTGATACATATCATAGCATTCACTAGCCATCATAGTTGCAAAGATTATAGCCCCATCATTACAAAGATCATAAAGCTCTTTTAAAGTGGTATTAAAATCATTTTTAGTAAGATAATATAAGCTTTGATTAGCAAATATAAAATCCATTTTTTGACTAAATAGATGAGAAAATGAGCTATTAGGCTCGATGATGTGAAAATCCTCTTGGCAAATTAGCGGGTCGTTATGCCAAATTTGCTTTAAGCTTGGCACAATATCTATGCCAAATGGCCTTATACCCCCCCCTGATCGTTTAGCGAAATATTTGGAGTGAATTCCATTTCCACAACCAAAATCTAGTAAATTTCCACTAGTTTTATGAAGAGCGAAATTTAAAATTCTCTCATAAAATCTAATAACATGTCCATCAGGAAACTCTAGCCCGTAGCCCTGCGTATCATATTTTGTAATGTATGCTGATAATGAATTATCCATTTTTCTCCTTTAAAAATTTGTTTAATTATAACTAATTTAAGCTTTATAAGCAAAATCCATCATCAACTATGATATTTTGCCCATTGATAAACTCGCTATAATCACTAAGCAAAAATATCAAAGCCCCGCAAATATCGCTAGGATCTAGCATTCCTTTATTTAGGCAAACTTCTTTATATTGGTTTAAGAATATCTCATTTTGATTATCCAAAATTCCGCCCGGGCTTATACAATTGACTCTGATATTAGCCCCTTTTAGGTATTTGGCTAGGTAGCGACTTAGGTGGATTACGCCCGCTTTGATAGCGCTATAAGCTACTGGTGAGCTCATTTGCGTGCCTTTGTAGGTTTGGAATTTAGGAGCGACCACGCCTTGGATGGATGAGAGTGTGATTATGTTGCCATATCCTTGAGTTTTGAAGTATTTAGCAAATCTTTGCATCACCAAAAACGCCCCACCAAGCTGCAAATTTGTATTTAGACAAAAATCCTCATAATCCACATCAAAAAAGTGGTTTGAAAAGCTCTTTGTCCTAGGATAGGCAGCATTGACTATAGCATCGATTTTGCCATATTTTTGGCTAGTTTGTTCTATTAGATTATCTAGTGAGTTTTGGCTTGTGATATCTGTGCTTATGAAATGGCATTTTTGTTCTAAATTTGGTTTGGATATATCGGCGTTGATTGTTGTGGCGTGATTTTGGATAGTGGCGCTTACAAAGGCCTTGCCGATTAGTCCTGAGCCACCTATTATTACTACTACTTTATCTTTAAGCATTTTGACTCCTTAAAATTTGCTCTACAATCATAAAATCTAGCTCATCATCTATATCAATGCTGCGATTTTGTGGCATTATATATAGGCCAGTTTTTGGTATAAATAGAGTATCGGTTGTTAATAGAATTTGAGATTTCCATATATAAATTGATGCGTTCATATCATAGGTTTGTGGTGCGTCTTGTCTGCGTAAAATCGCATTTGGGAGCGGTTTGCTTAAATTTATTGCGCCATCAATTTGCCTCTCTATTAGGTTAAAGTATGGGCTACGGCGACTAGGTGCGGCTGTGATTAGGATATCATTATCATCATCTATAAACTGCTTAAAAGCTCTATTGATATCACTAGCTAATCGAAGTGGCGAAGTGGCATCAAGGTCTATTATATAAGTAAATTCGCACCCATAATGCTCTTGGGATCTAATGAGAGCATCACGGATAGCAGGGATCTTGCCGGCGCTATCGCTAGCTAGGCTTGATTCTCGCTTGAAAAAGACTTCGCCACCATATTTTATAGCCACACTAGCTATCTCATCGTTATCGGTGCTAATTACAATATGCTCAAACAGCCCACACTCCTTAGCTTGATTTATCGTGTGAGCAATTAGCGGAAGACCAGCAATTTGGCGGATATTTTTGTTTTTAACCCCTTTGCTACCACCTCTAGCACAGATGGTACATAGTATTTTACTCATATATTTTCCTTTTGAATTTGATCTATTAATCTCATTGTATTTAGGGCTTCACTCAATTTACATATATATTTTTGCTCGCCCAAAGCATCGGCGTGCATAGAGGTAAATAGCGAATTTCTATCTAAATTTGGCTCATTTATTGTGGTAGTTGAATTAAATTTATCACTGATTTTAAGCTGGTTTGTTATAAGATTTAGTTCAAAAGTATTATCATCTGTCTCAATTAAAATTTGGCGATATGGAGTTTTGCTTAGATAATTTAAAGAGATATTGACCAAGGCTCTATCGCAGTAGGCTAAAATCATCGATATATCATCGCTTGTGATATTTAAATTTGATATTTTGGCTTGGATAGCTTTGATGAGTTTTAGGCTTGTATCAGATAAAAAACTTATATAGTCAATCTCATGACTAAGATCTAATAAAACCCCACCACCACGCTCTTTATCAGCGCTATATGATTTGGTGTAATCCATTTTACGCCAAGTTGGCAGGTATTGGCCGCAACGAGCTTCGATAGATAGAATTTTTTGATTTTTTAACATATCTTTAAGTTTTAATATTAAAGGGTGAAATCTAAGATTATAACCGATTAAAATTTGATTATTTGGGTTAAAATTTTGGAATTTATCAAATAATGGTTTCTCGCAAAGTATGATTTTGCCACGCACTTTTGAATCAATGTAGCTTAAATGCTCATAGTGTAAATGCGTCGCAGAAGCGATGATGAAGTAGTCATAAGAGTTTAAATCCACTTGATTTAGATCTTTATAAATTTTAATATTTTCTAAATTTTGCGATGATACGGCGTCAGCTTTGAAGCCCATTTGATTTAAGACTTCATAGTGCCTACGGCCGATTGAGCCCATGGAGATGATGAGTGCTCTCATGAGAAAAACTCATTGTAAATTTCATTTGCGGTGTTATACTCTTCGATTCTACCGATATCTAGCCACTTTTCGCTAATTGGATAGGCCTTTGGCTTGTAGCCTTTGGCGGCTAATTGGTTAAAGAGATCAGGCATATCAAGATAGCTATTTTTGTCTATTAAATTTAGAATTTGCGGATTTAGCATATAGATTCCA
The DNA here is from genome assembly GCF_024723495.1 of Campylobacter sp. RM19073. NCBI lineage: Bacteria > Pseudomonadati > Campylobacterota > Epsilonproteobacteria > Campylobacterales > Campylobacteraceae > Campylobacter > Campylobacter sp. RM19073. Next base: position 3,279 of record NZ_JANQCT010000009.1, read on the forward strand.
GCTGCTATGTGAAATTTGGATTTTGGCTTTTCTGTGATTGATTTGATGGTGTTATCATCTAAATTTACAACCCCATAAGGCACTTGCATCTCATACTCTCTTACGCACATTGTAGCCATGGATTTATGGGCATTGTGATAGTCGTGAAGTTTGCTAAAATCAGCATTAGTTAGCAAGTCAGCATTCATCACAAAAAACTCATCTTCTAACCCATCAATGAGGCTTAACGCCCCAGCCGTGCCTAGTCGCTTACTCTCGTGAATATAGCGGATATTTATCCCAAATTTATCGCCATTACCAAAATACTCTTTGATAATCTCTGAGCGGTAATTAACACATATTGTAAAATTTAGGTATCCATAAGAAGTAAAGCTTTCGATTATGGTTTGTAAAATGGGCTTTGGCCCTACATGGAGCATTGGCTTTGGGATTTTGCTAGTAAGTGGGCGAAGTCTCATACCAAGCCCGCCCGCCATCAATACCACTTGATTTGACTTTGTTTTGTTTGATTCATAGATATTTTTGATCGCTATTGCTATGCCATTTTGATCTATAATTGGTATGTAGCGGATATTTTTGGCTTTTGCTTTTGTTAGGATAGAAGCTGGGATTATGGGGGAATTTGAGATGATCGGCGTGCGGTAGTATAGGCTCTCAATGCTACTAGTAAGCTCCATTGAATTTAGTAGTCCACGCCTGATATCTCCATCGCTTATCGTGCCTAGGAGCGCTCCATTTTCATCTACGACCAAAGCCATTTGTAAAGCACCATTGTTTATTATCTTTAATGCCTCTTTGATCGTGCTATTTGGGCTTAGTTTTATAGAGTTTATATCCATAATATACCCTTTTTGCTCATAGGGCAATACCCCCCCCCAATTTTTCATATTATATCCTTGAATTTTTTCACTCTTATATCTTTTAAATTTATATTTTTTAGCACTTTTATTATCGCTTTGCTAGGTTTGGAGTTGCCATATGGATTTTGCTTTTTTTGGACTATTTTTTGAAATTTTGAAGTGTAGGCTAGTTTTATCGCTTTTAAAATTTGAGATTTTATAGGCTTAGTATCGATCACGCTTAAAGCCTTTAATCTACCATCTTGCCTAGAGCCTACATTTATAGTTGCCACGCCTAAACTTGGGGCTTCTAAAAGACCGCTTGAGCTATTGCCTAAGATTATATCTACATATTTTAAAGCACTTAAATACCTTAAGCTACCCAAAGAGGCAAAGGCGATGGAGTTTGGGTGGGATTTGACATACTCATCTATCATTTTATTTATAGCCATTCCACCAGCATCGCTATTGGCTTTAGTAAAGATGATATTTGTATCCTTTAGCTCACTTAGGGCTTTTAAAATCTCTTTAAAGTCATCTTGACTATCTTTTTTTGTAGTGAGTGGATGGTATGTAACTAAGATATTTTTCTTATTTAATTTAAATTTGATTGAGTCTTGAAATTTTCTTTTGCTTAAAAGCTTTAATCTTTTGATATTTTCAATCCCCATTCCACCGACATTAAATATAAATTTAGGATCCTCTCCTAGCTGAGCCACCCTTTTAGCATACTCTTTGGCTGCGGTAAAATGGATATTTGCCATCTTAGTAATGCTATGTCTAAACGCCTCATCTATCGCTCCAACACTTAGCTCACCACCATGAATATGAGCTATAGGAATTCCAAGCACCAAAGCAGCCGCCGCAGCACAAAATATCTCATATCTATCACCTAAAACAACCACAATATCAGGGCTAAGATCACTTAAGGCTTTGCCAATTTTGCTAATAGCTTCACCCATTGATTTACACACGCCAAGAGCGTCATTGGAGAAATTTAATATATCTACTTTTTTATCGATATTAAACTCATTTTGAATTTCTAAATATGTATTGCCATATTCGCTTCTTAGATGGCTACCTGTAACTACTAGCTGAAGTCTTAGACTATCACTAATGCTAAGCTCACTAATAAGCCAATATAATAGCCCATACTCAGCCCTAGAGCCTGTAATTACACAAATTTTTCTCATATTATCTCATCTTTTTTATAATCTTTTTTAGCTATTTGCCCTATGACTTTATCCCATTTCATCGGACTTATGCCAATTAGAAGGCTTCTTTTGGTGGTGATATTTTGCTCATTTAAAATTTCCCCCTTAATAATATCACGCTTTGCTACTATGGATTTTCTAACGATATTGATATTTTCAATCTCGCTTGGGCTTGGACGCTTGATACCATCGCCTAAAGAGACCTCCATAGCTCTAATCCCATCTACCATCATTTTTAGCTCATTTGGCTCTAAACTAGCTTTGTGATCTGGGCCATTTTGAGTTTTATCAAGCGTGAAGTGCTTCTCTATCACACTAGCACCAAGGGCAACAGCCCCAATAGGCACATAAATCCCCAAAGTGTGATCGCTATAGCCAAATTTAACCCCAAATTCCGCCCCAATGCTATTCATCGCTTTTAAATTCACATCACAAAATGGGGTTGGATACTGCGTATTAGCGTGTAAAATCGTGATATTTTCTAGCTTTGTATATTGCGTAAGAATGCTTAAAGCATCGCTTATTTCGCTCATTGTCGCCATACCAGTTGAGAGAATTATCGGTTTTTGAAATTTAGCTATGGTGCGAAGTAGGGGTAAATTTGTAATCTCCCCACTTGGAATTTTAAAACTCTTAATCCCAAGCTCATAGAGTATATTAGCTGAGTCTATATCAAAAGCCGTAGATAAAAAGTCAATCCCAAGGCTTTTAGCGTGTGAGATTAGCTCAACATGGTCATCATAGCTTAGCTCAAGGGCTTTTAGCATATCATATTGACTTTGGTTGGCATTTGTAGTTTGCTTTTGATAACTAGCTTTTAAAGCCGTTTTACTAGCTAAATTCTCAGCCTTAAAAGTTTGAAATTTCACCGCATCTGCTCCAGCCCTGTAAGCCTCATCTATCAAGGCTTTAGCGATATCTAAACTGCCATTGTGATTTACCCCTGCTTCAGCTATTATATATACTTTTTGCATAGTTTTACTCAAAATCGCTAAATTCTAAAGGCTTGGCAAATTTAAGATCTTTTGTGGCTCTTTTGCCTATTACTTCATCATAATATTTAGGGTGTAAGCCTTGAGCTGGGCGAATGGAGCGTATATTTTGTGGGGTTAAAATTTCCCCTTTTTTAATATCTTTTGTTACAAAAAGCGATCTAGCATATTTGCGATTTTTCTCATCAAAGCTATAATCTACCTTGCCTAGAGCCTTATAGGCATTTTTGACTGCTTTTGCCATGGCGCTAAACTCATCATAATTAAGAGAAAATCCGCTATCTTCACCGCCTAAGGCTCTATCAAGTGTGAAGTGCTTCTCTATCACACTAGCCCCAAGGGCAACAGCGCAAATTGGCACCTCTAGGCTCATTGAGTGATCACTTAGACCGACTTTAACGCCAAGTGGGCTAAATCTAGCTACCATATCAGCTATGGTGGCAATATTCATATCCTCTATCTTAGCTGGATAATCAGAAGTGCATTTAAGAATGGTTATATCATTGTTTCCGACACTTTTACAAGCTTCAATTGCCTCATAAATTTCTTCAATTTCAGATACCCCAGTTGAGATAATCATAGGCTTTTTATGCTTTGCTGCGTAGCGAATAAGCGGATAATCCATCGCTTCAAATGAGGCTATTTTATACCTACTTACATTGATACTTTCTAAAAAATCAACAGCACTAAAATCAAATGGAGTGCTAAAAAACTCAATCCCAATCTCATCAGCATAAGCCTTAAGCTCGGCTTGCCACTGCCATGGCGTATAAGCCTTTTGATATAGCTCATACAGGCTCTGCCCAGCCCAAAGCTCATCATCTCTAGTCATGAAAATCTCATTCTTAGAATTAATCGTGATGGTATCGGCTGTGTAGGTTTGAACTTTGATAGCATCGGCACCTGCATCTTTAGCGGCTTTTATGATTTTAAAGGCTAAATTCTTATCACCGCAGTGGTTTGCTGACATTTCGGCTATGACAAATGGATTCATATCAACTCCAAATTTAATTTTATAGATTTTACCCAAAAAATCCAAAATTATAAATATATAAGCCAAAATAATACCAAATTTAGATGATATTTGGCTATTTTGGATTGAAATTTAGGTGGATTTATGATATTTTATAGACTAGGGGAATTTGAATTTCTATAGTTTTGTCATTTTTAGGGAAATTTTTTGATGCGGCCATGATGGTCGCTAATGCCGCTTCATTTAGTATCTTATGCGGTGATGGCTTTATGATTTTAACCCCTTTTAGCTCCATATCTTTAGTCCATATAAACTTAACTAAAACCTCTCCTTGTTGCCTTAATTTTTTAGCCATTCTAGGGTATCTATGCTCTTTATCAATTGCTGATTTTATCGCTGCTAATATAGGATCTTTTGTCGCATTTGAGATATTAAAGCTCTGCATTTTTTCAGGCTTAGAAGTAGCCGCTACCTCTGTAGGCTTATCTAGTGGCTTTGATATTTTAGTTGGTTCTAGCTTAGGTATTGGTTTTATTTTATCTTTTGGTTTTGGTTTATGTCTTGGTTTTTTGATGATTGGCTCTGCTGGTGGCGTGATTGGCTCTAGTTTATCTAGTGGCTGCGGTATGGGTGCTGGTTTAGCAGCTATTTGGATTATTTGGTTTAGGGATATGCTTTTATCTATGTTAATAGATGGGGTAATGGGCTTTATGAAATTTAATCCAAACCAAATAAAGGGGATAAATAGCATAGTTGTAAGGCAAAATGATTGAGTTTTGCTAGATTGTAAAATAGAAGTCATTGTATTTTCTCCGTGATAATTGAGAAATTTTCGTGATTATTTATCTTTAATATATCTAGAATTTTGACAAAACTATCAAATTTAGCCTCTTTATCGCTTTTTAGCTCCACTATAGTATCTTTTGGAGTTATAGATATTTTGCTATTTAGCTCATCAATGCTAATTTGATTATCATTAAGATAAAATATATCATTTTGATCTATAATAATGGTTATTTTATCTTTAGATTCAAGCGGTTTGGCTGAGCTTGCACTTGGTAAATCTACCTTGATTTTGCCACTTGCGATAAATGTTGAGATACTTAAAACCATCGCTAAGACAACTAGCATAATATCAATAAATGGGATTATATTTAACCCTTCGTTTTTAGGTAGTTTTATCAAGATTCTATCCTATTTTCATATTTGCTAGATATTAAATTTACAGCTCGTAAAAGGTAGTTATAAGCTATCAAGCTAGGAATTGCGACCAATAGTCCAAGAGCCGTTGCTTTAAGTGCTAATGATAAGCCCAAAACCACGCTTTTAACATCAATTGTAGCTGAAATACTCATATCATAAAAGCTAATCATAATTCCAATTACAGTGCCTAAAAGCCCTACATATGGGGCGTTGGAGTAGATTATATATAGAGTTGTAAGATTGTAGCTTAGGGCGTTATCTAGCTGGGTTTGATTTGCATAGTCATCTATATGCACTTTGTGCAAAAACAAAACTCTCTCAATAACACACCAACACGCCACAAAAGCCATAATCCCAAGCGTGGCAAATATTATATGATCTATATACTCTTTTAAAAATTCCATTTAAATCTCCAATTTTTTTGATAATTATACTCAAAATAACTTTAAATTAATATTATAAAAATAGGAGATTTAAGCGATAAGATATATAAAAAATATTAAAAATTTTCTTTAATTATTTAATAATTATTATCAAATATTTACTACTTCTAAATTTAATATCATTGCTTAATAGCTACCAAATCACTATTTAATCGCATCTCTAGCAACTTTTAATATAATAAAAATTATAAAGAGCGGATTATTTTAATAAATTTTGATAATATGAAATTAACCAAGGAGTATTTAAAATCTTATGAGCCTTTTACAAGCAGAGCAACACATATGAGTATGGACTTTAAAAGATGGAGCGACATTATGGTTTGAATAGATATTTTAAATCAAATTCAAACTTTTGTATAATTTCTCCATAAAAGGAGATATTATATATTTAAGAATTGTATTTATCGTAATTATACTACTTTGTATCATTGCTATAACGCCTTGTCATTAAAATTCGCAATAATATTTTTTAAATAGTTTGAATCTTTGATGAAATCATCTAAATTCTCTTTACTATCTTTGATTGTCTCAATGGCTAAAAACTCCCCACCAACCAAAAGAGATAAAACCCTATCAAGCTCGATATTTCCATCTCCAAAATGTAAATGAGCATCAAATTTAGACTTCACATCATTATCGCTAATATGATAAATTCTAGGCTTTAGCTCGTTTAATTTAGCGATATAATCATATGGATTTAACCCTTGAAAATTCGCACTACAAAGCGCATGTCCCGCATCAAGACAAAAATCACACCCAACTTCATCTAAAATACGCTTAATACTATCAAAATCCGCCCCAACGCAAAAGGCAGTTCCACCCTCCATTGGCACGATATATGGTTTATTTTCTATAGCAAATTTGAGATCTTTTATCATTTTCATCTGCCTTATACTCTCTAAAAGCTCTCCACCAATACCTGGATGAAATATCGTATATAGGGCTTCAAGCTCATTACTATATATCTTGACCTCTTCGCATAAATTTAAATTATAATTAAGCTTATTAGGATTAGAAAAATCAAGCCCACTACTAAAATGCGGAGCGTGAATGGCAAATTTAACCCCACAATTCCTAGCTAGGCTCTTCCACTTTGCTATCATATCAAGGCTATTTGGCACAGCGTAAAGCTCGATATAATCATATACTCCACGCTCAAATAGCTCTTTGGCTGGTGATATATAATTCTCATTTAAACTCCAAAGTTTTAAGCCGATTTTATAACTCATTTTTAACCTTAAATTTGATTTGTGCCATATTCCAATCCTCCATTGTATCAATATCTTGAGCTAGGGATTCATCTATTATGTATGGCATGATATTATCGCTATTAATATTTGAAGTTTTATGGAAATAAAACATACCCGCATCGTGATACATAGGCTCTAAATCCTGACTTCTTTTTAAAGCATTTTGTGGCTCATTATAGCGTAAAAAGCCATCTACAATTTTAAATGCCCTTTGGATAGGAAAGCTAAATTTAACCACTGGAGTAAGCCCATCAGCACCGCTAGATATAAACTTATCATACGCATCACGCAAAATATCCCCATTTAAAAATGGCACACAAGGATAGACGCAGCATATCACGCTTGGATTTTTGCCAAGACTTCTATACTTATCAACCACCTCTATTAAGACATCATTTGTAGTGGCGTAATCATCTGAGTTTTTAATCGATCTCATAAATGGCACTTTAGCACCAAGATTTTTGGCTATACTTGCTATCTCATCATCATCTGTTGAGACCATAATCTCATCGAAGATATTTGCTTTTATACAAGCATCTATGGCATAAGCTATCATTGGCTTACCCATAAATTCCTTAATATTCTTGCGTGGAATTCGCTTTGAGCCGCCTCGTGCGGTAATTATGGCTAGATTTTTCATTTTCTTTCTTTTATATAAATTTTTGATTTATAGCCCTAAATCTTTTTCATCTATTAGCGTAGGCACGCCACGCACAGCACCAGTAGCATAAATTTTATCTACTTGAGATTTAAATTGGCTCACCCTTTTATCGCTGATATTTTGTGGCTCTTTTGCATCAGGCAAGAAGTATTTTCTTAATATTGCGATCTTGCTTGCGTCATCTTTAGCATCTTTAACTTCATCTAAGATAGCGATTGATTTTTTAATAGCTGGTATCCCATGCGATGCTACCGGTGCTAGAATAACTTTTAAATTTGAGTTTTTAAGTTTATTTTCTATTAATTCTAAATCTTGACGACAATATGGACAATCAGGATCGGTAAATAGATATTTAACTTCTTTATCTTTATCATTTCCAAGAGTGATAATGCTATCTTTTGGCAGTGATTTTATCACTTTTCCAAGAGATTTACTAGCCTCTTTTAGAGCGATTTTATTTTGTTCGTTTTCAAAATTTGCCAGATAACTAAACCTATTTTTGACATCTATAATATCAGGAAAAATATATTCTCCATCGCTATAAAGTGCCGTATAAACGCTATTTTTTCCATCGCTCATTTTAATTTTGATCTCTTCGTAATTTGTATTTGGTAGATTTTTGCGTGATTCAATAGAGTATTTTAAATTGCTATTGCCGCCTTTGACAATCTCTAAAATTTCAGACTCGCTTAAAGCACCAAATAGCAAACTAGAGCTTAAAACCGATGTTATGGCTATCTTTTTCATTGTGATATATCCTTATATAAAATTGATAATAATTATATGGTTAAATTTTAAATAAAAATCAACAATTTTTAGCATAATTTTTTAAGAATTAACTCTTCATAATGTGAAATTTTATTACTTTTTGTAACACTTATTTAAAATTTTTTTGGAATTTTTATATAAAATTTTATTATAAATTTAACTATTTATATTAATCATATTTTCGTTTAAATAGCTTTTAAACCCCATTCTATCATTTAAAAAAGATTAAAATTATCTTAAATAAAATAAGTAAATTTTATATTTAATAAAAATAATTGTAAATGAGTGATTTTATCAAGTTAAAAAATTTATTTTTTATTTACTTTCAATTACTATATTACCCATCGCAAACTAAATTTTGTAAGGAGTTTTTTATGAAAGGTACATTACTTTTAGGTTCTGTATTAGTTGCTACATCTGTATTTGCAGCTAGCGATGCTGATCTTTTAAAAGCTGCTAAGGATGCTGGTTTAAGAGCGCTTCCAACTACACAAGCACAAGTTGATGAGTTGCTAAAAGAGATAGGTGTAAAGCCAAATAAATTTAGCGAAGCAAAAGCTGAACTTGGTAAAAAGCTATATTTTGAACCACGCCTATCAAAAAGCGGTATAATCAGCTGTAATACATGCCACAACCTAGGTCTAGGTGGAACTGATGGTATTGCTGCTGCTGTAGGCCACAAATGGACGATAAATCCGCATCATCTAAATAGCCCAACAGTTTATAACTCTGTGCTAAATACAACTCAATTTTGGGATGGTCGTGCTATGACTTTAGTAGATCAAGCCAAAGGTCCTATCGAGGCTGAACCAGAGATGGCAACTCCAGCTAAATTAGCCGTAGAGAGAATTAGCTCACTTCCTGAATATCAAGCTGAATTTAAAAAAATATACAAAGATGGTATAACATTTGATAATATAGCTGATGCGATTGCAAGTTTTGAAAGAACCCTTCTTACTCCATCTAAATTTGATAAATTTATGAATGGCAACTTAAAAGCTCTAAATAAAGCTGAAAAACAAGGCTTACAAACTTTCATTGATAAAGGCTGTGTTACTTGTCATACTGGCGTAAATCTAGGTGGCTCTATGCAAGCATTTGAAGTAGCTGGTAAATATAAATTTGCTAATGTTGGCGACTTTAAAGGTGATGCAAATGGTATGGTTAAAACTCCTACTTTAAGAAATGTAACAGAGACTGCTCCATACTTCCACAATGGTGCTATTTGGAAGCTTGAAGAGGCTGTAAAAGAGATGGGAAGCGTCCAATTGGGTATAGAAATTAGCGATGCTGAAGCAAAAAGCATTATTACTTTCTTAAATGCTCTAACAGGCGAAAAACCAAAAGTTATCTATCCACAATTCCCAGCAAGCACAGAAGCTACTCCAAAACCAGAGCTATAAATAATTCATTCGCTCCATATTTTGGAGCGAATCATATAAATTTACCTCTTATTATTAAAATTTTGTAATTTAATTAATTTTTTAATATATAAACAATTAAGTTTATTATAGATATAATCAAAATCACTTTAATATTTTAGGAGAATTTACCATGTATAAAAAACTATTTTTGGCTACAGTTATGAGCGTTGCTACAACACTTTGTGCTCATCAGGTTGTTACTCAAAATGTAGGCACAAATAAATTTGAAGTAAAATTTTGGGCTCACGGAGATTTCTCTCCATATAAATCAAATCAGCTAATAGATGCTAAAGCATATGATGAGAGCTTAAAAGAGATTAAAACTGGTATTAATTATCATTTTGGAGAAAATAAAACTCCAGAAGTACTTACCGCTGCAAAGCCAGCTATAATAGCAAGTGCATTTGATGCTGGATACTGGGTGGAAAGTGATAAAGGCGGAGACTTTATAGATGGTGGAAAAAACTCAGTAAAAGGCGTAGTATTTTCAACTTCTAGGAGTGTTAAATTAGGTAAAACATATTTTTCATGGAATCAAAATTTAGTATCCCCAATTGGGTTAAAATTAGAAGTTATAGCTTTAAGCAATCCATTTAAATTAAAAATTGGAGATTATCTTCCTGTGCTTGTATTAAAAAATGGAGAGCCTATAGAGGGTATTGGTTTTGAAGTTGGCAAAGAGAAGAGCAAGAGTGTTACGAATAAATTTGGCATAGCTCAAATCGAGATAAAAGAAAAAGGACTAAATGTAATTGCAGCTATAGATAGCGAACAAGAGTTAAATGATCCAAATGCAAATACCTTGCTTTTACAAAGTTCTATATCCTTTGAGTTAAAATAATGAAATTTATATTATTAATATTTCTATGTGTTATTTTTGGCTTTGCCCACGGTGTTAGTTATACTGTTAATGATGGTAAAGCCATCATAATATCAGCAAATTTTACTCAAAATACTCCAGTTGCGTATGGTAAAATAGATATTTATGAAGGTGATTCGGCTATAGCCTTACTTCATGGTCAAACTGATTCTTATGGCAAATTTGCATTTTTACCACCAAAATCTGGGATTTATCGTATAGAACTTACTGCTTTTAGTGATCATGGCGAACATAAGAGTGAGTTTAGTGTGACTGTGAATGATGATTTTAGTGTGGAAAAATACGATGAATTAGCTTATGTAAAATATCAAGGAGTATTAAGCGTTATAGGGGTTTTGTTTGGCATATTTGGAATTTTAGTATTGGTAAAACATAGAAAATTTAAAAAATTAGATAAAGTTAATATTTCTTGATTAACCAATGAGTAGGTTTTGATTTTAAAATTATTTTTCAGCTTGAATTTATATAGTTTAAAGTATAATCACGCCTTACAACCAAATAAGCCCCATAAATTTCTTTAGCAAATTTAGCCTAAGAATGCTTATTGGTCTTACCAAAATATAAAGGATAGTTTGATGTATGCAATTATCAAACACGGCTCAAAACAGTATAAAGTTAGTGAAGGCGACTTCCTAAATTTAGATCATTTTGAAGCTGAAGCAAAGTCAATTGTTGAAATCACTGAGGTTTTAGCAGTTAATGATGGCAATTTAAAGGTAGGTGCGCCGTTTGTAAGTGGTGCAAAAGTTGTTTTAGAAGTAGTATGCGAAGGTAAAGATAAAAAAGTTGTTATCTATAAAAAACGCAGAAGAAAAGACTCAAAATTAAAACGCGGTTTTAGAAGAGAATATACTCGCGTAAAAGTTACAAGTATCAAAGCCTAAGGAGTAAAGTATGGCACACAAAAAAGGTCAAGGCTCAACCCAAAATAACCGTGATAGTATCGGTCGTCGTTTAGGTGTTAAAAAATTTGGTGGCGAGTTCGTAAGAGCTGGAAATATCATCATTCGCCAAAGAGGCACTGCTACTCATCCAGGCAATAATGTAGGTATGGGTAAAGATCACACTATATTTGCATTAGTTGATGGCTTTGTAAAATTTGAAAGAAAAGATAAAGATAGAAAAAAAGTTTCTGTCTATCCAGCCGCATAATTTAAGCCCCAAATTTGGGGCTTTTCTTTTTAATTTTCTTCTTATTAACCTTGAAATAAAGGGATATTCAAATGTTTATAGATAGCGTAAATTTTAGCGTAAGTAGTGGCAAAGGTGGTGCTGGATGTGCTAGTTTTCGCCGTGAAAAGCATGTTTTATTAGGTGGGCCAGATGGTGGCGATGGCGGAAATGGTGGAGATGTATATTTCATAGTTGATAATAATACCCACACACTAGCTAATTATAAGGGCAAAAGGGCTTTAAAAGCTCAAAACGGTCAGCCTGGACTTCCTAGAAATATGAGTGGTAAAAAGGGGCAAAGCCTTGAATTAATCGTTCCACCTGGGACTATTGTCTATGATAATGATAGTGGCGAGATGTTGCTAGATTTAACAACGCAAGGTCAAAAAGAGCTATTTTTGGTAGGTGGAAAGGGCGGACTTGGAAATGTTCATTTTAAAACAAGCGTAAATCAAGCTCCGACAAAGGCTCAGCCAGGACTTGCAGGTCAGATGAGAAATATCCGCTTAGAGCTAAAGCTAATAGCCGATGTTGGTTTAGTAGGATTTCCAAATGTAGGCAAATCTACGCTAATCTCAACCATATCAAATGCAAAACCGCAAGTAGCAAATTATGAATTTACCACCCTTACTCCAAAGCTAGGTCTTGTAGAAGTTGATGAATTTAATGGATTTGTGATGGCTGATATACCAGGGATTATAGAGGGTGCTAGCGATGGTAGAGGGCTTGGGATACAATTTTTAAAGCATATTGAAAGAACAAAAATTTTGCTTTATATGATAGATTTAGCAAATTATCGCTCACTCAAAGAGCAGTTTGAAACCCTAAGAGCTGAAATAGAGAAATTCTCACCACTTCTAGCTAAAAAAAGCTACGCCATAGCCTTGACAAGGGCTGATGTGGCCTACGATATTGATGAGAAAATTCAAGATTTTATGAGTGAGTTTGGCTTTATGGCTAAGCAAGATGGCTATAAAATCGATATTTCTCTTCCATATTTTGTAATGCCAATTTCAAGTGTGAGTAATGAGAATATAAAAGAGCTTAAATTTAGGCTTTTAGAGATGCTTAATTTGAAATTTAGTTAATTTTATTCTAAAAAATAGTAGTGATAAATTTGTTTTAGTAAATTTTTGTATTGTTTATTTTGTAAAGAATTATAAAATATGATATTTTGGTATAAAAGCGGTATTTACTGCTTTTATTCTCTAACCAAATTTTTAAGCCAAAAATAGTATAATCACGAAATTTATTTTTGAATTTAAGGCAATAATTGATGAAAAGAGTGGTTATAAAAGTAGGCTCCCATGTCTTAAGCGATGAGGGCTCAATCAATCAAAATAGGATAGATAATCTTTGCCAGTTTCTAAGTGATTTGAGTGATAAATTTGAGGTAATACTAGTTAGTAGCGGTGCAATTAGTGCTGGTCAAGCTAAATTTAATCTACCAAGAACAAGTGTTGTAAATAAGCAAATTTTGTCTAGTTTAGGGCAGCCATACCTAATGGAAATTTACTCTAAATCGCTATCAAAATATGGTAAAATGGCGGCTCAAATTTTGCTTACTGCTGGGGATTTTGACTCTAGAAAGATTACAAATCACGCCAAAAATGTCATCAATGGCTTGCTTGAAAATAAAATTTTACCAATTATAAATGAGAATGACTCCACAGGGATTAGCGAGATAGTTTATGGCGATAATGATAGGCTCTCAAGTGCGGTGGCGTATTATTTTGACGCTGATTTATTGGTGATATTAAGCGATATAGATGGATATTATACAGCCGATCCAAGCATAGATAAGAGTGCGACAATTCGCCAAGTTGTAAATAATATAGATGAATCAGAGCTAATCAAAATTTCTCAAACAGGCTCAAAGCACGGCACCGGTGGGATAACCACAAAGCTTTTAGCGGCTGATTTTTTGATGAAAAATGGAAAAGATATGTTTTTAGCTAGTGGATTTGATCTTAGCGTGGCTAGGGAATTTCTTTTAAATTCAAATCAAATTGGTGGGACAATTTTTAAGGCAAAAATATGAAAAATATCGTTTTTATGGGAACCCCAAGTTATGCTAGTAGAATTTTAAATGAAATTTATAAAGCTAGATTTAATATCCTTGCTATCTATACTCAACCAGATAAGCCAGTTGGTAGAAGTGGGAGCTTAACTCCGCCAGATGTGAAAAAATTGGCTATAAATTTAGGGCTTGATAGCGTAGTTTATCAGCCAAATTCGCTTAGAGATGATGGGGTAAAAGAGCATATTGAGTCGCTAAAGCCAGATTTTATAGTTGTAGCAGCTTATGGGCAGATTTTGCCAAAAGAAATTTTAGATATTTCTCCTTGTATAAACCTTCACGCTTCTTTACTTCCAGATTATCGTGGTGCCTCGCCTATACAATCAGCAATTTTAAACAGGCAAAGCCTAAGTGGCGTAACGGCTATGAAGATGGATATAGGGCTTGATAGTGGGGATATTTTGGCCTATAGTATTCTTGATATAGGGCAGATGAACTCATATGAATTGTTTGAAAAATTAAGCGATATGGCAGCAAATTTAACTATTAAAGTATTAAATGAGTATGATAATATCAAGCCAATTAGCCAGTTTAATGCCCTTAGCTCGAAGTGTAAAAAGATCAAAAAAGATGATGGATTAGTAAATTTAGAGGTTGAAACTGCTAGTGAGATTTGGGCAAAATTTTTAGCATATTATGGTTGGCCAGGAATTTTTACTAAAGATGGAGTTAAGATTTTAGATATGGAAATTTCTAGCTTAAGTGGTGAAGTTGGCGAAATTTTAAGCTTAAATGATGATGGATTTGTGCTTGGGGTAAATGGCGGTAGCATATTTATCAAGACTTTACAAGCTGCTAGTAAGAAGCCAGTGGATGCAAGAAGCTATTTAAATGGTAAAAGGATTGGTCTTGGAGATAGAGTATCTTTGTGAGTGTGAATCTACTCAAACTTATTTAATTGATGGGATAAAATCGCTTAAAATATCTCCACCATATGCTATTGTAGCAGATAGACAAAGCCAAGGTATAGGCAGTAGGGCAAATAGCTGGGAGAGTCCAAAGGGCAATTTATATCTAAGTTTTGCTATAGATGAGAGTGAGCTTGTAGATGATCTAGAGCCTGCATCAGCTAGTATATATTTTGCTTTTATTTTAGTTTTAGCCCTAAGGGATAGAGGCTCAAAGCTTTGGCTAAAATGGCCAAATGATATTTACCTTGGTAGTCGCAAAATAGCAGGTATCATCACTACTAAGATTAATAGTATCTATATATGCGGTATAGGTTTAAATTTAAAATACTCTCCACACTACGCAGATTGCCTAGATATAGCACTTGATAGAGATGATATAATAGATTTATACTTTAAATTTTTAAGTGCCAAGCCAAAATGGAAGCAAATTTTTAGCAAATATTTGGTAGAATTTGAGTTATCAAAGAGTTTTTACATACATTTAGATGATAAGCAAGTAAGCTTAAGTGAGGCCAAGCTACAAAGTGATGGCTCAATAATAATAAATGATAAAAAGGTATATTCAGCAAGATGAGTGAGATTATAACCATTGCTAATCAAAAAGGCGGAGTAGGTAAAACTACTACTGCTGTGAATTTGGCGGCTTCTTTGGCTGTAGCCGAAAAGAGAGTTTTGCTACTTGATATTGACCCACAAGCCAATGCGACAACTGGCTTGGGATTTAAAAGAAGTGATTATGAGTTTAATATCTACCATGTATTAACAGGTAGAAAAAATATCAATGATATAATATTAAAAACAGAGCTAAAAATGCTTGACATAGCCCCATCAAATATTGGTTTAGTAGGGATTGAGCAAGAATTTAGCGAACAAAATAGAGATTATAAAACCATATTAAAAAATAAGCTTGCCGCAATCCGTGATAGCTATGATTATATAATAATTGATAGCCCGCCAACTCTTGGGATTTTGACTATTAATGCACTTACTGCAAGTGATAGCGTTATTATCCCAATTCAGTGTGAATTCTACGCTATGGAGGGCTTAGCTCAAATTTTTAACACCGTAAAAGTAATAAAAGAGACGATAAATCCAAAGCTAACAATAAAAGGATTTTTGCCTACAATGTATAGCGCGCAAAATAATCTCTCTAAGGAGACTGTGGCTGATCTTAAAAAGCACTTTAGAAATAAATTATTTAAGGCTGAAAATTGCGAAGATGGGTTTGTCATTATCCCTAGAAATGTCAAATTAGCCGAGAGCCCAAGCTTTGGTAAGCCAGTGATTTTGTATGATATTAAATCAAGTGGCTCACAAGCTTATCAAAATTTAGCTCACTCTATAATGGGGTAGATTATGGCACTTGGTAGGGGACTAGATTCTATTTTAGGTGATGTAGAACAGGCGTATAATAAGGAGTTAAATAAAGAGTTAGTAGCTGAGATTGATATTGATAAAATCAAGCCAAATCCATTTCAGCCTAGAAAAAACTTTAGCGATGAAGCCTTAAAAGAGCTTAGCCAAAGCATTGAAAGACATGGATTAATACAGCCTATAATTGTTATTAGAAAGGGTGATGATTTTACGCTAATTGCTGGGGAGAGACGCCTAAGGGCTAGCAAGTTACTTGGACTTAGCAAGATTAAGGCAATTGTAGCTAGTATTGCAGATAAAAATTTAAGAGAATTAGCACTAATTGAGAATATCCAAAGAGAAAATCTAAGCCCAATAGAGTTAGCCAACTCATATCAAGAGCTAATTAATGATTATAAAATTACTCAAGAGGCACTTTCAACTATAGTTAAAAAGAGCCGAACGCACATTACAAATACTCTTAGACTTTTAGGGCTTGATGAATATACAAAAAAATTGATAGATGATGGCAAAATCACTCAAGGTCACGCTAAGATAATGGTAGGCCTTAATAGCGATAATCAAAAGCTAGTTGCTGATACTATCATGGGACAAAAATTAAGCGTAAGAGATACTGAAAATTTAGTAAAACGACTAAAAACAACCACCCAAAACAAAAAGATAAAAAGCGATTTAAAAGATGTAGAAAATTTAAATTTACTCAAAGATTTAATAGAAAATTTCGGTATAAAATGTAAGATAAATGGTCAAAAATTGATATTAAATTTAAATGATAGTAAAAAAATAGATAATATGATAAAAATAATTCAAAAAATTCAGTAGAATTTATTTTTTAATATTGTAAAATATCGGACTAGTTTTAATGAAATTACGTAAGGAGAAGTGATGCTACAGATAGATCCGCCGTTGTTGCTGATTACTTTAGTAATCTTTTTAGGGCTTATCTTTGTGCTAAATTCTATTCTCTACAAGCCATTGCTTGGTTTCATTGATGATAGAAATAGATCTATCAAAAATGATGAAGAGAGCGTTAGTAAAAATGCTAGCGATGTTGGAAATTATGAAGCTCAGATAGATAAGATACTAAATGACGCTAGGGCAGAAGCACAAGCCAAAAAGCATGCTGCTTTAAGCGAAGCTAAAGAGAAAGCTGCTACAAAAATCGCTATCAAAAAAGAGAGCTTAGAAGCTGATTATAATAGCTTTATAGCAGGATTGATTGATAGAAAGGCTGAGTTAAAATCAAATTTAACTACCAAAATACCAGAGTTAAAAAGTGCCCTTGCTGGTTCTTTATCAAAAATATAGGAGTTTTATATGAATATTAAATTTATTCTATTATTAATAGCTCCGATATTTGCCTTTGGTGCTAGTAGCGGAAGTGGAGAATATGATATTGTCCCTAGAGTAATTAACTTTGTTATATTCTTTTCTATTCTATATTACTTGATAGCTAAACCTATAAAAGCTGCGTATAATGCTAGGATTAACTCTATTGCAAATAGATTAAATGCTATTCAAGAGAAGCTAAAAGCATCAAATGCTAAAAGAGAAGAAGCCGCTAAAAGGGTAGAAAATGCTAAAGTTATGGCAAGCGAGCTTTCTGAAGCTATCAAAAAAGAGATAGAGATTATGCTTGCTAAGATAGAAAAAGATACTCAAAATGAGATCCATATTTTAGAAAAGAGTTATGAAGAGCAAAAAGAATTTGAAGAGAGAAAGCTTGTTAGAGCAGTAGTGAGCGAAGTTTTAGATGAGCTATTTGCAAGTGAAGCTATAAAAATTGATCAAAACGAGCTTGTTAATCTTATTATTAAGAAGGTGAGTTAATGAGAGAAGTAGTAGCTAAAAAATATGTAAAAGCATTGATTCTTACTTTAGATGCTAATGAATTTGATAAAGCAAGTGAGGAATTTAGAAAATTAGCATCTGCATTTTCTATATCTAAATTTAACTTTATAATAGACTCTCCTATGATTGATGCAAAGTCTAAATCTGATTTTCTACTATCTTTAATAGATGATAATTCAAATAGCAAATTGGGTAGATTTCTAATGCTTTTAAGTCAAAAACATAGATTGCATTTAATACCAGAAATTTCAAAAGAATTTGAGTATCAAAAGGCTATAAGAGATTCTAAATTTAAAGGCTTAATATCTGGAAATATAGATATAACTCCAGCACAAAAAAGTGAGTTAGAGAGTAAATTTTCTAATAAGTTTGATGTGAAGGTTGAATTTGAGACTATTAAAAATGATTTTAATGGTATTAAAATTGAGCTTGATGATTTAGGTGTTGAAGTTAGTTTTTCAATTGATAGATTAAGGGCTCAAATGAGCGAATATATATTAAAAGCAATTTAATAAGGAGTAAAAGCGTGAGTGTTAAGTTAAAAGCTGATGAGATTAGCAGTATCATCAAAGAACGCATAGAAAACTTTGATCTTAGCGTTAATATTGAAGAGACTGGCAAAGTTATATCAGTCGCAGATGGCGTGGCAAATGTTTATGGTCTTAAGAATGTCATGGCTGGCGAGATGGTTGAATTTGAAAATGGTCAAAAAGGTATGGCATTAAACCTAGAAGAGAGCAGTGTAGGGGTTGTTGTCTTAGGTAGTTGTAATGATATTAAAGAAGGAAGTAGCGTAAAGAGACTTGCTAGACTTCTTAGAGTGCCAGTTGGTGATGCGTTAATTGGTCGTGTTGTAAATGCTCTTGGCGAACCAATAGATGGCAAAGGTGCTATCGATGCTACAGAAAGTAGATTTATCGAAGAAAAAGCCAAAGGAATTATGGCTAGAAAATCTGTCCATGAGCCGCTACAAACAGGTATTAAAGCTATTGATGGTCTTGTGCCAATTGGTAGAGGTCAAAGGGAGCTTATTATTGGAGACCGCCAAACTGGTAAAACTACAGTCGCTACTGATACAATCATTAATCAAAAAGGTCAAGATGTTATATGTATTTATGTAGCTATCGGTCAAAAGCAATCAACCGTAGCACAAGTTGTCAAAAAGCTTGAAGAGTATGGTGCTATGGATTATACAATTGTTGTAAATGCAAGTGCAAGCGATGCAGCAGCCTTACAATATCTAGCTCCATATGCAGGTGTAACAATGGGAGAGTATTTCCGTGATAACTCTCGCCACGCTCTTATCATCTATGATGATTTAAGCAAACACGCTGTGGCTTATCGTGAGATGTCGCTTATCCTTCGCCGCCCACCAGG
The DNA here is from genome assembly GCF_024723495.1 of Campylobacter sp. RM19073. Taxonomy (NCBI): domain Bacteria; kingdom Pseudomonadati; phylum Campylobacterota; class Epsilonproteobacteria; order Campylobacterales; family Campylobacteraceae; genus Campylobacter; species Campylobacter sp. RM19073. Next base: position 22,692 of record NZ_JANQCT010000009.1, read on the forward strand.
TCGTGAGGCTTATCCAGGAGATGTATTTTATCTACACTCAAGACTACTTGAAAGAGCAAGTAAGCTAAGTGATAAGCTAGGAGCAGGAAGCTTAACAGCTTTACCTATTATCGAAACTCAAGCAGGCGATGTTTCGGCTTATATCCCAACAAATGTTATCTCCATTACAGATGGTCAAATTTTCCTTGAGAGCGATCTATTTAACTCAGGTATCCGCCCAGCTATCAATGTTGGTCTATCTGTATCCCGTGTTGGCGGTGCAGCACAGATAAAAGCTATCAAAAAAGTCTCTGGAACGCTAAGACTTGATCTAGCTCAATATAGGGAACTTCAAGCATTTGCTCAATTTGCAAGTGATCTTGATGAGAGCAGTAGAAAGCAACTTGAAAGAGGTCAAAGAATGGTTGAAGTGTTAAAACAACCACCATATAGCCCACTTCCAGTTGAAAATCAAGTTGTTATTATATTTGCAGGTAGTAATGGATATTTAGATGATATTCCAGTATCGGCAGTTACTAAATTTGAAGCTGAGCTCTATCCGTATATTGAGGCTAAATACCCAGATATTTTTGAGCAAATTCGTAACAAAAAAGCACTTGATAAAGATATTGAAGAAGCACTAGATAAAGCATTAAATGAATTTAAAGCAATATTTAGCGCTGAATAAGGCTAAAATATGTCAAATTTAAAGGATATTAAAAGAAAGATTAAGAGCGTTCAAAATACGCAAAAGACTACAAAGGCGATGAAGCTAGTCTCTACTGCTAAACTCAAAAAAGCAGAAGAGGCAGCTCGCCATTCGCGTGTTTATGCTCTAAAGATCAATGAGGTCTTAAGCGAGATTGCTTACGAAATTAATAAATTTAAGATCGTTGGTGAAGGAAATAAATTTTTTGACACAGAGGCCAAGCTAGAGAAAGTTGATATAATTTTTGTTACTGCTGATAAGGGTCTTTGTGGTGGTTTTAATATCGCAACTATCAAAACAATAAGAAATATGATAGATGAGTATAAGGCTAAAAAAATCAAAGTTCGCTTAAGGGCTGTGGGTAAAAAAGGTATTGAATTTTTCAATTTTCAAGGTATTGAAATTTTAGAAAGTTATCGCGGTGTTAGCTCAGCACCTACATATGAAAAAGCTCAAGAGGTGATAAGAGCAGCTATTAATGATTTTACATCTGGTGTAACTGATAAGGTTGTATTAGTTCATAATGGTTATAAAAATATGATCTCTCAAGAGATTAGGGTTAATACCATAGTGCCAGTTGAACCTCCAAAAATTCAAGATGATAATCAAAATGACTCATTGATGGATTTTGAGCCAGAGCATGATGATAGAATACTTGATGAGCTTATGAGAAAATATTTTGAGTATAGTATGTATTATGCTCTTATAGACTCTTTGGCTGCTGAACATAGTGCTAGAATGCAAGCTATGGATAATGCCACAAATAACGCAAAAGAGAGAGTAAGAGAGTTAAATCTTGCTTATAATAAGGCAAGACAAGAAAGCATTACAACAGAGCTTATAGAGATTATAAGTGGCGTTGAGAGTATGAAGTAAATTTATAAGGAGTGATGATGAAAGGTGTAATTAGCCAAGTTATGGGTCCTGTAGTTGATGTTGATTTCACAGACTACTTGCCTAAAATTAACGAAGCTATTGAAGTAAATTTTACTGTTGAAGGCAATAGACATAGATTAGTATTAGAGACTGCTGCACATCTTGGCGATAATAGAGTAAGAACAATTGCTATGGATATGAGCGAAGGTCTTACTCGCGGTTTAGAAGCTACAGCTCTTGGTACGCCTATTAGTGTTCCAGTTGGCGAAAAGGTTTTGGGTAGAATTTTTAATGTTGTAGGCGACTTAATAGATGAGGGTGCTGAAGAAAATTTTGATAAAAAATGGTCTATTCATAGAGATCCACCACCATTTGAAGAGCAAAGCACAAAGAGTGAAATTTTTGAAACTGGTATTAAAGTAGTTGATCTTTTAGCCCCATATGCAAAAGGTGGTAAAGTAGGGCTATTTGGTGGTGCTGGTGTTGGCAAAACGGTTATTATAATGGAGCTTATCCATAATGTAGCGTTTAAACATAGCGGTTACTCTGTATTTGCCGGTGTTGGCGAAAGAACAAGAGAGGGTAATGACCTTTATAATGAGATGAAAGAATCTGGTGTTTTAGATAAAGTTGCCTTATGCTATGGACAGATGAATGAGCCACCAGGGGCAAGAAATCGTATAGCACTTACTGGTCTTACAATGGCTGAGTATTTCCGTGATGAGATGGGGCTAGATGTTCTTATGTTTATTGATAATATCTTTAGATTTTCTCAATCAGGCTCAGAGATGTCAGCACTTCTTGGCCGTATTCCTAGTGCTGTTGGTTATCAGCCTACGCTAGCTAGTGAGATGGGAAAACTTCAAGAGAGAATTACATCGACTAAAAAAGGCTCAATCACATCTGTTCAAGCTGTATATGTGCCAGCTGATGACCTTACTGACCCAGCACCGGCTACTGTTTTTGCTCACCTTGATGCCACAACAGTTCTTAATCGTGCCATTGCTGAAAAAGGTATCTATCCAGCGGTTGATCCACTAGATTCAACTTCAAGAATGCTAGATCCGCAAATTCTAGGTGAAGAGCATTATAGAATAGCTCGTGGTGTTCAAGCTGTGCTTCAAAAATACAAAGATTTACAAGATATTATTGCGATTCTTGGTATGGATGAGCTTAGCGAAGAAGATAAACTTACAGTTGATAGAGCTAGAAAGATAGAAAAATACCTATCTCAACCATTCTTCGTAGCTGAAGTTTTCACAGGTAGCCCTGGTAAATATGTAAGCCTTGAAGAGACAATTGCAGGGTTTAAAGGTATTTTAGAGGGTAAATATGACCACCTACCAGAAAATGCGTTCTATATGGTAGGAAATATTGATGAGGCGATCGCTAAAGCTGAAAAAATGAAAGCGTAAGCCAAAAGGAAGCTATATGAATATAATACATTTAGAAATAGTCACCCCAGAAGGGCTAATATTTTCTAATGATGCTAAAATGGTAGTCCTTCCTGGTAGCGATGGTGAATTTGGTGTTTTGCCAGGTCATGCTTCTTTAGTTTCACTACTTCAAATTGGAGTAGTGGATATTGAGAATTTAGATGGAAGTCATGATGCCGTTGCTATTGATTGGGGTTATGCTAAGATTGATAAGAATAAAATTACTATTTTGGTTGATGGTGCTGTGTATGTAAGCGGTAATAGTGAGAGCGATATTGCCAAATCTATAGAAAATGCTAAAAATCTTGTTAGAAAAATGCATGATAGTAATGGAATTTTAGCTACTGCATTGGCTAAGATAGAGAACTCTGCAAGGGTTAGATAAGTGGAATCTATAGAGCTTTTTATAAGTTATCTATCTAAAAGTAGTTTAGTGACAATCATTGTCCTTTCATGGTTGTCGCTATATTTTATTATTAGTTTTACAATTTTATTCTCACGATATAGTGGCCTTAATAACTGGATTAAGAGAGAAAAACAAGCTTTAGAAGCTATCTTGCTTGGCAAAAGGCTTGAGACTACTGACTCATCTTTAAACAAGTGTTCGCAAGACAATTTAAGTAAAGAGCGTTTAGAGGTTTTTATCTCATTAGCTCAAACCAATTCTACTAGCGGCTTAACAACTCTATCTATAATAGCATCTACCTCGCCATTTATTGGTTTGTTTGGAACGGTTATTAGCATACTAGAGACATTTGCAGCACTTGGTCAAGGTGGAGGCTCGGCCTCTTTATCTGTGATTGCACCAGCAATTTCTGAAGCTCTTGTCGCTACTGGTTGTGGAATTTTTGTAGCGATTCCTGCTTATAGTTTTAATCTCTTAATAAAGCGTAAAGCTTATGAGCTAATAAGCCTTATTCAAAGAGAATCAAATTTATTGCTTAGTAGTAAATAGATGATAAATTTTGATGAAAATCCAGAGCTAAATATAACCCCTTTGGTTGATATTATGCTGGTTTTGTTAGCTATTTTGATGGTTACAACTCCAGCTATTATCTATGAAGAGCAAATTACTTTACCAGATGGCTCAAAGTCTAAAGCACTATCTCAAGAGATTAAGAGCTTAACAGTTAGAATAGATCACCAAAGACAGGTATATATAGATCAGTCTAAAATGTCTTTAAATGAGTTAGGCGATAATCTAATCTTAATATCTAAAAAATATGATAAAAATTCTCCAGTATATATCAAGGCTGATAAGAGACTAATTTATGATGATGTGATGTTTGTTTTAAAGAGTATGAAAAATGCAGGTTTTTCTAAGGTTGCTTTAGAGACAAATGGCTGATGAGTAGTAAATTTGGTATCTCATATAATACTACAACTGCTTTTTGGCTTTCAGTAGTTTTATATCTTTTTATTATATTTTTTATATTTTTCAAGCTTAGTAGATATGAAGAGAGTATAAAATATACAAATGATTTAGATGCTTTTATGGATGTTTATGTAGTTGATACAAATTTAGCTCAAAATATAGTATCGCCAGAGCAAAAAGATAAAAAAATAGATGAGAAAAAAGTAGAAGATGAGATGCAATCTCCTACACAAACAGCACAAAAAACAACAAATAAAGATCTCCCACCCCCAGAGCCAGATAAGCCAAATTTAAATTTCAGCGATCTTTTTAGCCAAGCTGCACCTATAGAAATTACACCAAATACAACCCAAGCTATCCAAAGTAATGCTAAAAGCGATTTAGAAACAAATTTAAAAACCGCAGCTGATATTATCGCTTCTTTACAAAAAGATATAAATACTAAAGCTCCAAAATCATCTATGACAGGGGTGTATAATAAATATATGGGAGATATAGTTGAGATTATCCAAAGCAGATGGATTGCATACAAAGCCGATACAAATAATCAAGCAAAAGTAAAAATCATTATAGATGAATTTGGAAAATTAAGCTATAGTATCGATGAGTATTCACTAAATAGTGCTTTTAATAGTAAGGTGCGAGAGTATTTAGAACGCCTAAAGGATTTGGAATTTCCAATCCCGCCTAGTAAAAACAGCATAGTGATAAATGTAAATTTAATTGATCAAATAGAAACGGAGTTAGAGTGAAAAAGCTATTTTTGTTGTTAATTATCTGCTTGGGATTATCCGCTGCAGATGCTACCATAGATGTAGTAAATAAGGGGCTTGTGCTACCTAAGATTATAGTCCAAGATGCTACAACTGATTTTGCTAATAGAGCAATGCAAGATAAATTTTTTAAGCTTGTTGTTGGTGATTTAAAGGTTGGATCGGCATTTGAGGTATCTGATAGGTATTATACTAGCAAATTTGATGATAGTGCGATAATAAGTGCTGATGAGAGAGCTGATTTTATATATAGATATGCTTTGACGCAGCTAGGAGATAGGGTAAATTTAAAGCTTAAAGTCCTTAATGCAAAGACAAATAAGGAACATTTTAGCAGTGAATATACCCAAAGTGCTGATAAATTTGTATTTTTAGCACATAAGAGTATGGTTGATATGGCTAGAAATTTAAATTTACCACCTATAGATTGGATGGATAAATCCATAATATTCTCTCAATACACAGCCCCTGGAAAGAGTAATATTGTGGTTGCTGATTACACGCTTACATATCAAAAAGTCGTAGTAAGCGGCGGATTAAATATATTTCCTAAATGGGCTAATAAAGACCAAAGTGCATTCTACTACACTTCATATATCAAATCAGTCCCAACCTTATATAAATTTGATCTAAAAAGCAACAACAAGAGCAAAATTCTTCAAAGTGGCGGAATGATAGTAGCAAGCGATGTTAGCCAAGATGGCACTAAACTCCTTCTAACCATGGCTCCAAATGACCAAAGTGACATATATCTATATGATATTATAAGCAAAAATTTAAAAAGAATTACCACATTTAGCGGAATTGATGTCAATGGTAATTTTGTAGATAATGATACAAAAGTGGTATTTGTAAGTGATAGATTGGGGTATCCTAACATATTTGCTACTAGTATAGATGGTGGGGCGGTTGAACAGATGGTATTTCATGGCAAGAATAACAACTCAATTAGCACTTTTGAAAACTATGTAGTCTATTCTAGTCGAGAAAGTATTAATGAGTATGCTCAAAAAACATTTAATCTCTATTTAATCTCTACTAAAAGTGACTATGTAAGACAGCTTACTGCTGGCGGAGTAAATACATATCCTAGATTTTCTAGCGATGGGGGGAGTATTATTTTTATCAAAAGCCTAGGGGTTAGTAGTGCAGTTGGGATTATAAGAGTTAATGAAAATCGTAGTTTTCAGTTTCCATTAAGAATTGGAAAGCTTCAATCAATTGATTGGTAAAAACCATTATTTTATATCTTAAATTCCAAATAATTATGATATAATATATTCCAAATTTTCAATAAAAGGAATAAAATGAAAAAGTTAATTTTAGTTTCGACTGTTGCTGCGGCTCTATTTATGGCTGGTTGTAGCTCAAAATCTCCAGAGGTAGATATGAGTGCAGATGCAAATAAGGCTGGCCAACAAGGCGCTATGAGCGATGCTGAGAGATTAAACTCGCTACAAGCTCAAGTTCAAAATGTATATTTTGATTTCGATAAATTTAATATCCGCCCAGATATGCAAAGTAGAATTAATCAAAACGCTTCTATATTTAATCAAGCTGGTAATTTTAAAATCATGATAGAAGGCAACTGCGATGAATGGGGTAGCGATGAGTATAACTATGCTCTAGGTGTAAAAAGAGCAAAAGCTGGAAAAGATGCTCTAATAGCTCAAGGTATAGCAGCTGATAGAATCGAAATCACAAGTAATGGCGAGAGCAAACCTGTATGTACTGACAAAACAAAAGATTGCGATGCTCAAAATCGTCGTGATGAATTTAGATTGCTTCCATAATTTAAAATCAATATATGAAAAAAATATTTTATTTTGCAGCCATTGTGGCTGCAACTTCTATGTTTGCTGAAGTTTCAGTATTTGATGCAGGTAATATAAATAAAGAGAATCCATATGGTCTTACTGAGAATGAAAAGGTCTTGCTAAATAATAAAAAAAAAGTAGATAGACTAGACCAAAATATCGGCTCTATGCAATCTGATGTATCATTAGTCCAAGAGAATATTGAGGGCGTTAAGAGTCTTTTAGATGGTATAAATAAGAGAATTTTGGCTATAGAGACTAGGGTAAATGAGTTAGAAAATAATCTAAATTTACAAAAGACTACAAGCACTAAAGATATTGCAAATTTAAAATCACAGATTAAGGCAAATCAAGCCCAACAAGATAAAGATATTAAAAAGATCACAACAGCACTTAGTGAGCTAACTTCTCTTATTAGTAGTAAGAGTGTTGAAACCACAGATGCTAAATCTACAAATTCAGAGTCTAATGATAAAAAGAGTGATACTAAAGAAAAGAGATCAGATAGTCTTAAACTAGATGATATGCCTGGGGCTGAAGTGCTTGCTATGGCAGATAAAGCCTATAAATCTAAAGAGTATTTAAAGGCTAGTGAGTGCTTTGAGCATTTGATTAAAAAGAACTATAAACCAGCTTATTCAAATTTTATGCTTGGAGAGATTTCATATTTTAATAAAGATTACAAATCTGCCATACCATATTATGAAAAGAGTGTTGCGATAAGCCAAAAGGGCAATTATATGCCAAAGCTTTTATATCATACGGCTATTAGTTTTGATAAGATAGGGGATACCAAAAGTGCTAATAAATTTTATAAAGCACTAAAACAAGCATACCCAGATAGCCAAGAAGCTAAGACGGCACCTGATAGAAAATAAATTTAGGAGAGAGTTATGTCAAAAGTTATAAAGATGTTTTACGAGCTTAAAGATGCTAGTAGTGGCGAGATTTTAGAGTCAAATATCGGCGGTCAAGAGATCGCTTTTGTAAGTGGTAAAAACCAAGTTTTAGAAGCTTTAGAAAGCGGAGTTATAAATTTAAGCGTAGGCCAGAAGGCTACTATTAAAATCCTAGCTAGTGAGGGTGTGGGCGAGTATGATGAAAACGCTCTTCAAACCTTGCCTAAAGAGCAGTTTGCTGGTATTGATTTAAAAGTCGGTATGGAGCTTTTTGGCGAGGGTGAAGATGGCAGCACTGTTAGAGTAAGCGTCAAAGCCATTGGCGAAAATGATGTTACTGTGGATTTTAACCACCCATATGCTGGTAGGGATTTGGAATTTAATGTTCAAATTACAGAAAATAGGGACGCTGATGCTGATGAGGAGCTAACAGGCGTTGTAGCTATGCCTCATGTGTGTGGTTGCGGTGGTCATGATCATGGACATGGACATCACCATAGCCATGGTGGTTGCGGTAGTCATGGTGGTGGCTGTGGTAGCCATCATCACGATGATAGCGATGAGTGTTGTAATGGTGCTCACCACAATGAAAATGGTGGCGGCTGCTGCGGCAAACACCACTAAGAGTTTGATATGAGAGTTGGGTTTATTTTTCCAGGTCAAGGCTCACAAAGCGTTGGTATGGGGCAAGAGATATATGGCGAGTTTAAGGCTGCTAAAGAGCTATTAGATAGTGCTAGCGAGTATTGTGATATTGATTTTAAATCCTTGTTATTTGAAGCAAATGATAAGCTAGGTCAGTCTGAATTTACTCAACCAGCTATCGTGCTAAATTCGCTAATGTGCTTTGAAGCACTTAAACATAGCTTGGATTTACAAGCACAAATTAGCTTTGGTCACTCTTTGGGTGAGTTTAGCGCTCTTAGCGTAAGTGGTGCTATTAAGCCACTTGAAGTTATTAAATTGGTAAATTTGCGTGGTAAATTTATGACGCAAGATTGTTTAGGCATTGGTGCTGGAATGATGGTCGTGCTAGGTCTTAGCAATGAAAAAGTAGAAGAGATTTGTAAAAATAGCAATAGACAAATTTGGCCAGCAAACTATAATTGCGATGGTCAAATCGTGGTAGCTGGTATTAGAAGTGATCTTGAGTTGAGTGCGGGTGAGTTTAAATCTGCTGGGGCTAAGAGAGCTATGCTACTTGATATGAGCGTAGCAAGCCATTGCCCACTTCTTCAAAATGCTAGCATTAAGCTTGCTAATGAGCTAGAGGGTCTATTGAGTGATGAGTTTTCGCCGGTGGTTTCAAATGTAACTGCTAAGATCTACTCTACTAAAAAAGAGGCTTTAGAGCTATTAAAGCTACAATTAGTTAGTCCAGTGCTATATCAAAATAGCGTTGAAAATTATGCTAATAGCGTTGATTGTTTTATTGAATTTGGTGCGAGTGTGCTAAAGGGAATGAATAAAAAAATCTGTGATAAACCAACATATAGTATTACAAATTTAAGCTCACTTAAGGAAACTTTAGAGGCTTTAAGATGAAGATTGCTATACTTGGGGCGATGAGCGAGGAGATCGAGCTTTTGCTAGGAGCAGTTGGCGAATATGATAAGATTGATTATGCTAAAAATCTATTTTATAAAGTTAATTATTTTGGTCATGATCTCGTGATAGCCTACTCTAAAATTGGCAAAGTAAATGCGGCCTTAACTGCTGCTATTTTGATAGAGAAATTTGGCTGTGAGAAGCTGATATTTACCGGTGTGGCTGGGGCTTTAAATGAGAATTTAAAAATAGGGGATATGCTCTATACCACTAGCACCGCTCAGCATGATTTGGATATAACGGCTTTTGGTCATCCGCATGGGTATGTGCCTGGGATTAATATCTTTGAAAATAGCGATGATATGCTAAATGATGTCGCTAAAAAGGTAGCTGACTCTTTGGGTGTGAATTTGCTTAGTGGGGTGGTGGCTACTGGGGACCAATTTATCTGTAATGATGATAAAAAAGAGTGGATAAAATCAACCTTTCAAGCTGACGCAGTAGAGATGGAAGGAGCTAGCGTAGCTCAGGTTTGTGCTGCTCTTGGAGTTGGATTTTGCATGCTTAGAGCTATTAGCGATGAAGCTGGTGGCAAAGCGGAGATTGACTTTGATAAATTTCTAATAGAAGCTGCTGATAAATCTGCTAAATTTGTCTTAGAAATGGTAAAAAATATATGATAGAATTAAGCAAAAAGCTAATTAGACAAGTCGGTCAAACTAATGCTAAGTATAAAATGTTTGAAAAGGGCGATAGAATTTTGCTAGGTTTAAGCGGCGGTAAAGATAGTTTAAGCTTAGCTCACATTCTTAAGCATTTTCAAAATGTTACACCAGATAAATTTGAATTCCAAGCAGTAACCCTTAGCTATGGAATGGGTGAGAATTACGACTATCTTACTAGGCATTGCGAGGATCATGGGATTAAGCATAGTGTGATTGATAGCTCTATATTTGAAATTAGCAAGGATAAAATTCGTAAAAACTCAAGCTTTTGTAGCTTTTTTAGTCGTATGAGGCGTGGGTATCTATATACTTATGCTTTGGCTAATGGGTTTAATAAGCTTGCTATTGGTCATCATTTAGATGATGCGGTTGAGAGCTTTTTTATGAATTTTACATATAATGGAGCATTAAGAACCTTAGCGCCAAAATACACGGCTAAAAATGGCTTAGTGGTTATAAGACCGCTTATTAATGTGCGTGAGCGTCAATTGCGTGATAATGCTATTAGAAATGAGCTTAAAGTAATTGGCGATGAGGCTTGTCCGGCTATGAGATTTGATGTCAAAATGCCACACGCTAGAGCTGAGACTAAAGAGCTTTTAGCATCCCTTGAAAAGCAAAATCCAAAGCTATTTGTGAGTTTGCAAGCGGCTTTTGAAAATATACATTTGGATACATTTTTTAAGGTTGATTAATTTAGTCAAATAGCCAAATGGCTATTTGGTCTATTAGGTTAAAATCAGATTTTAAGATTAAAATCTATATAAATTCCAAGTTGCTTATCCCCATCATATAACTCCAATCTATAATTCATAACTTCAACTACGCATGAGCTTAGCACCACTGAGCCTATGTAGAGACTACCTCTATTTTCTAAATTTGCCTTTATCGTTCCCATATCCATATTTAGCCCATAAATTCGAGCATTTAAATTTTTATAATTATGCTTTAATCCATCTACTTTTAGCGTAAGTGGCACCATAGCCTCAAGTGGTCTTGGATAAAATGAGAAGCTAATTTGATCTCCATTATGCTCTATGGAGCAGTTTTGAGTGTTTAAATCACAAGTTATATTTGATTGGTCTGATATTTTTTGTGTATTATCACTTGGAAGATTCATTAAAAAAGCAAGTAAGCCACCAGCGATAATTGCAATTAAAATATATAAAATTTTTTTCATTTTTAGACCTTAATTTAAGTAATCAATCAATTTTTTATTAATTTTGCTAAATTCAAAAATCCTACTAGCTGAAGTTTTATCAGCAAATTCCTTAGCATCATCATAACTTCTAAATGGTATAAGGTCATCACCGCTAAAGCTTACTATACGACTACCAAATACATAAAACGCATCAGTTGCCTCTATTAGCTCCTTGGTTTTGTAATCAGTAACATATAGCTTTTTAAGGGGGACTACCTCCTTTGGCTTACTAGTATAAATATAGTAAAACATCTGTTTAGCCGAGCTAAAAAGCACTTTTTTGCCATTTTTGTATTCAACTGCTGCTATCCAATCAGGATATTTAAAGACATCTATAAATTTAATAGGGCAGGTTGAATTTACATCTTTAAAAAATTGGCTATTTTTTAGATTTTGGCTAAAGCCAACGCACACACAAAGAGCTAAAAATATTAGCCTTCTCATACTAAATCTCTCCTAGAAAATGATATATACCCAGCTACTAGGCATATTATACCAAGTAAAGTTGGATACACCGCTGAATATATCAAAAAATTAACCCTACCAAAACCATCTAAAATAAAATAAGCAGCAGGCCCAATCACGGCTAAATTTGGATCAAATAAGCTAATGGCCGCTATCCTAAATATCTGTATGGGGTTAGCTAGTGATATGGCGTAGATGATGTTTTCATTTACTAAGCTTTGCATCATTATGCCTATTAATGCTAGGTCTAAAAATGCCAATAAAAATAGCCAAAATAAGAATGAAAATCCAAGCCCAAGCTCACTATTTTTAATAATACTTGAGATTAAAAATCCAAATGATAAAAATACAAAAGATAATACTAAAAGCAGTAAAGTATAGTAAAAAAATAGCCCCCAAGGTATGGCAGTATCCTTAAATATCGCTATAAAAAGTGATAATATAAGAGCTAAGAGTATGGGTAAAAATATAGTAAAAGCCCTACCCAAAGCCTTGCCAAAATAGTATTCTTTAAGCGAAATTGGAAAGCTAAGCAGATACTCTAATGCTCCAACTTCTCTATTGGAATTTATACTTCGCACGGTTGTGATGAGAATGAATATTGGTAAAATTATTATACAAATTTGTATAAATAGCAATAGCATTCTAGTAAGACCGCTAAATCCAGCAACTCTACTATCTACAACACCTGTAACAAAAAATATCGCAATAAGCCCAGCAAACGTAATTAAATAAAATAAAAACCATTTTGAAGCGAAGGTCTCTTTTATATCAATTTTTGCTATTAAGATTAAATTACTCATTATTTGCCTTATTATCTTTAATTATATTGCCTAAATCCATCTCTACAATGCGATTTACTATACCCTTAACCTCGCTTACTCTGTGAGAGATGAAAATTAGCGTGTGGGATTGAAATTTGGAATTTAAAATATCCATAAATTTTTCTCTAGCCTTAGGGTCGAGATTAGCAGTTGGCTCATCAAACATTATAGTTTTTGACTCTCTTGCTAGTGCTAGAGCTATTAATACCTTTTGTTTCATACCGCCTGATAGCTTATAAAATGGCTTTTTATACTCTTTTTTATACTCTAAATCTAGCTCTTTTAAATATGATATTATATCATTTAAGTTAGCTTTTGTTGAGCTAACGCAGTAGTGGCACAAATCGCTTACGCTAAGTCTAAGTGGTGGCGGGGTTTGTGGGACGAAGCTTAGATATTTTAGGGCGTTTTTTCTATCTTTGATTGGGTCAATGCCATCTATGGATATAGAGCCATTATCACAGATTATTTCGCCTAAAATTACCTTCATCAAGGTAGATTTACCAGCTCCATTTTGCCCCATTATTAGGAGTTTTTGGCTATCTTGGATATTTAAATTTATATTATTTAATATGATTTGAGAGCCAAATTTTTTAGTAATATTTTCTATTTTTATCAATATTAAATCCTTATAAAAGTTTTTTTAGCATATTATCATAGCTTAAAGCATCTTGATGGCATACATCAATGCACCTACCGCACATGGTGCAATCTCCACTTACTATGCTAAATTTATCATTTGGCTTATCTATATTTTTAGCTTTTGTGATCTCTAGAACTTTTGGAGTGATACAGACATCCATGCATACAGCACAGTGATCGCATCTATTTTTATCCCAGCTGACTTTTATAGCTCTAAATCTAGATAGCAATGAGTATAGAGTTCCAATAGGGCAGATATATCTACACCAAAATCTCCTACTAAAGAATACTTCGGCCAAAAATACTAAAATCACCCACCATATAGCAGCACTATAGCCATAGATTATAAATCTTGATACTATACCTACAACATTGAAAATTTCAAATATCAAATACCCACTAACAAGGCTTAAAATAGCAAAAAATAGCAAAAATATATATCTGATTTTTGTATCAAATTCTCTTTTTTTAATTATCTTTTTGCTAATTAATTTAGCATTTAATCTCTCAGCAAATTCGCTAAAAAAGTTATACGGGCAGACCCAAGAGCAAAAGGCACGCCCAGCAAAAAATATATAAAATGCCAAAATTGTAAAAGCACCAATGAGTAAATTTATCGGCAGTTCGCCCCTACTAAGCGTGATTTGAGCGGTGATAAATGGATCAGCTAGATGAAATCCTACCATTCTAGACCCAGTAATATCGCCTTCAATTATCTGAATATCTGCTATAAATGATAGCACAAATAAAAGATGGATTAGCACCATAGAGCAATATCTATAAAATCTTATACTAGGACGCTTTTTACCACTTTTTGTAATGGTTATAAAGGTAGAGAAAAAACCAGCATTAGCGATGGTTTGACGGCTTTTATATTTATCCATAATGCTATTTAAATTTAGATATTTCTTCAGCTAAAATTGTTAAATTTTCATCGCTGACATTATCTAAAAGTCCTTTCATCAAGCTATTTGGTATATTTCCAGATTTATACTCATTTAATCTAGCTAAAATTTCAGCCTTGCTCTTTCCGATTATTGATGGGGCGATAATTCCAGAGCCATCTTTAGCGTGGCATGGAGCACAGCTTTGTAAGTATATTTTGCTTACGCCATCACTGCTGATTGATACGCTTTGTTTGAGCTCTTTAATCTTATTTAACTCATCGTTTGTTTGAAATTCACTTTTTGAGCTAAAAATATTTTGCGTTTGCTTTGAGGTGGTTGCTACCATCTCTTGTGTTTGTAAATTATCAGAGCTAAAAGCCATAAAAAGCATTAAAATTACAATTAAACAGCTTAATAATAGGGCTAAAATTTTGCCTAAATTCATTTTTGACTCCTAAATTGTTTATTAAATTCACTAATCTCATTAGCAATATCCTTTATCTCTTTATCGCTCATGGCTTTTACAAGGTCGCTCATTAGGATATTTGTCTTGGTTTTGGTGCGATAAGCAATTATCATATTATATATTTGCTCGTTTGATTTATCTAGCAAAGATGGCCCGATAATTCCATTAGCATAATCATCATGACAAGCTGAGCATTTGGTGATAAAATTCTTACTCAATTGCCCTTTTAATAGAGCTTTATTAATGCTTTGCAGCGGGGCTCTAGTAAGAGCAATGGCACCAATTGATTTGGTAGTTTGGTTTGATTCACCAACTCCAAATTTGATATTTTTAGCCCCATCTATATCATAGACTACCCAATTATCAGCTCTGTTTTGAGCAGTTTTATCTCCTTTTTTGATTGTGATTGAGGTTGTACTTTGCTCTTGTGGTTGATTTTTAGGATTTTGCTCGTTTTGACACCCTAAAAATATCATAGCACTAAGTAGTAGTATAATTGATTTTTGCATTTTAATCTCCATATATATCCTTATAGCTTTTATTTGGTAAAATTTCTATTACATTAGCAAAGCAGACTTCTTGGCAAACGCCACATCCAACGCAATTTGGCTCTATTTTTATAGCTGGTTTATCGCTGATTTTTACAAGGCTTATAGCACCTTGAACTGGGCATGAGCTGATGCATAGATGGCAGGTTTTAGAGATATTATCTTCTATAATTTTTTTAGCTTCATTCTCTCTTTGATTGTAGGTTTTACGCTCTAGCAAGGTGCTAACATCGCTTTTGCTTACGCTTTTATCTAGGGTTGCGTAGCATTTTTGCATATCTTTGATGATGGCAACTCCCATTTTGACATCTTTGATTGAATTTATATTGTGATCTAATGCCCCGCTAGGACAGGCTAGAACGCAAGGGAAGAAATCGCATAGATAGCACCCTCTTTTGCTTGGGTCTATGTAGGCTGTGGCTAGATTTATCCCATCATCAAAGCCAAGTAAATTTATACTATGATATGGGCAGACTTGGACGCATTGACCGCATTTGATACATAAAGACTCGAAATTTTTAGCACTTCCTGGCGGTCTAAGATGGAGCTTTGGCTCATAAAATTTATTTATCACTATCCCACCACCAATGGCACCCCCAAGCGTAATAAGGCTAAAAATGCTAAATTCTCTCCTATTCATGATATGGCTCCATTTTTGGGTTTGGGTCTGTTATTAAGAGTTGTGGCTCAGAAAATGGGGCGAGTTTAGAGATGAAATTTAATATACTCATAATTGCACTTCCATAAAATAGTCTTAAATTTGGATAGTATTGCCATAGTGAGTCAAGATAGGTAAAATTCTTATACTCTATATCGCCAATTCCATCTTTATCTCTATCAAATCCAGCATAGTCATCAAAATAATTTTGGCTCCAATCATTTATATCTATTTTTGACCCAGGGGTATCATTAATGGCTACTTCCATATTTCCTATGAAATTATTGCGATTAAATATGCTTTTGTGTAAGGTAGCGTGAAATTGAACTCCAATTGTGTTATATAATATCTTATTATTTTCATATATATTTGTGGTGCCTGGCTGAAATGGGGATTGGTCAAGGTATAATCCCCTAGCGTTGTAGGCTAGAGTGTTATTTTCAATGATAAAATCACTTGTATCTTTCATACCAATACCTACCCCAAAAGCTCCAGTAGAGCTTAGAATTTGATTTCTCCTAGCAGTTGTCCCAGAAGAGAACATAAAAAATATACCAACGGAGTTGTATTTAAAAATATTATCTTCGACCAAATTTTTACCAGCATACATAAAGTGAAGTGAGTATCTACCATATTCTCCATAGTTTTTGCGAATTTGGTTATTACTAGAGTACCATACTACCATATCTCGGCTCTTGTGTAGATGGTTGTTTTCTACTATATTATCATGGCTATACCATAGGCGAATTCCATCTCCCCTAAGACCTAAATCAACAGGCTTTGAAGTGATAAAATTATTAACTATCTTAGAGTCATTACATTGCTTGAAATTTACCCCAAAAAGTGAGTTTTGAATAGTGTTATTGATGATTTCAACTCTACTTGCTCCATCGCAGCTTATGGCTGAATCAATGGTATTATGAGAGTTTCCGCTATTTTCGATGGTTAAATTTAAAAGCCTTACGCCAGAGCTATTTATCTTTATCACATCGCCTGTGCCATTGCCTTTTATAATGGCACTTCTATCTTTGCCATCAATGGTTATTGGCTTATTTATAGTGATATTGCCACTGTAAATTCCACTACCAAGCTCTATTATATCACCGCTATTTGCGCTATCTATAGCATTTTGAAGCTCATTGGCAAAAATATAGCTAGATATTAGGGCAATTAAGCAGAGTTTTCTCACGCATTTTCCTTAAGGTGTTTATTTTTAGAAAATATCGCCAAAATAGATAAAATACTCATAGCAATCATCACCCAAAAGCCTATGGCTGGATATGAATGGGTGGTAAATTGAGCCACTTTACCATCGCCTAGAGCTGTTGGCATAAATGGCTTTATTTTAAATGCACCCCACTCTTGCATATTGTGTCCATACCAGTATAGCCACCCTACAAATGCACTCATAAATAAAATAGGCGCTATAATCGTAGGGATTAATAAAAGTGAATTTCCCTTGCCGTTATAATAAAGATATAAAAGCATAAAGATTGTAGCAATAAGCAAATAGTATGGTGCGATGGCTCTTTCTACATTGCCGCCATACTCCATAGGATACATTCCGATATAGTGATTTATGGTATTCATCTCATGGACATCACCACTATAGCCATCTACATGAAAATATACTGGAATTCCATCTGGAAAGGCCTCTTTAGGGTAGTTTGGAGCCTCAAGTGAGACATACCAAACAGGCAGACTTGGCACTCCGATTTCAGCCCTTGTCTCAATCATTTTAGCTAGATTATCTCTAACTTCTGGTGCCATTAGATGATTTTTGTATTGAATTTTTGTATAAAGATTGTATATTGGATATACATAGCTTGGGATTTGTGCGTTATTTTTAATCTTATTAGCTACCCCATGATATGCAATAACAGGAATAGTAAATCCTATAGTCATTAAAATCAAAGCCAGTAAAGTGTAGAGTTGGTATTTTTTCATCTTTATCCTTTAATTAAATTTAATATCAGTCCATTTGGGCGGATATTAAATTTAATCAGCGAGGCGGAAATCTCCGCCCCATTTATTTTAATACAACCCAGCGTTCTCATCAATCCATTTTAGATACTCTATAATATCTTTGATCTCTTGATCGCTCATATGTTGATTTGGCATTCTTAGATTAAAGAAGTTAATCATAGCTTTTACATAATCCTCTTCATATTTACTAGCTGGATCTTTAATGAATTCAAATACCCATTTTTCGGCATTTTCATGTCTTAGTAAAACTCCAGTTAGATCTGGACCTGAGCTTACTTGACCGATTACATGGCAGCCATTACATCCGCCTTTTAGATACGCCTCTTCCCCGCGAGCTTGCACGGCAGTCATAGGCGTAGCTAGTGCTTTTGTCAGATTATTTTTAGCTCTTAAGCCAACATCGGCAGTTTTAACCATATATTGCCATACTTGATACTCCCAAAGGATAGCACCATTTATATCGCCTTTTTTGTAGGCTTCATCGGCTTTTGCTTTAACTTCAGGGATTTTGCCATATTGATCTAGGGCATCTTTGACAAGTTGTTTGACTTTTGGATACTTCTCAAAGTGTTTCTCTTTTAGAAATTTAACAACACTTTGGATAACATCATCTGTAGCCTTGTTTGTAGCAATAACCTTATTATACTCAGCTTGTAGCTGGGCTGGGCTAAGCTCTTTTAATTTAGCTTGTTTGATGGCTTCATACTTTTTCTTTGGATCTTTGACATATAGATACCCCATCATCTCAAGGTGTAAAGCAGAGCAAAACTCAGTACAATAATAAGGGAATACACCCTCCATATCAGCTATGAAATTTACACTAGCAGTCTTGCCAGGCTCAATTGAGGCATGGACATTGTATAGATCTATAGCAAAGCCGTGAGTCTCATCTTGGGCTCTTTCAAGGTTGGTTAGATAGATAGTTACATTATCATCTTTATTTACCTCTATATGCTCTGGATTTATGTGGCTTCTTACTAAAGTTGCATATACGGTTACATTTTTGCCATTTCTCTCAACCCTCTCTTGACCAGCTAGAGTCATACCCACTGATTGCTGGCCTGTTCTTGAGTTGGTTCCCATTTTGTATGTCATGGCTGGTTTTAACTTACTAGCACTGATTGAGACAACATCGTGAGGCTCACCTAAAGGTATAGGCATATCATAGATAAGCTCCATTTTTGCCCCAGTTATATCTATAAGCTGATGATTTTGTGGATGAAGTGGGCCAACAGGATTAAATCTATCAATTGAGAGTTTATCAAGTGCTAGGGCATATTTGCCAATAGGTTTAGCTGATTTACCCTCCATAGTATCAAGGTGGCCTATATTATAATGGACATTTACTCTATCTAGGGTTTTTAAATTTTTGTAATCCCATTTTACGATTTGACTATCTACATATAGCGAGGTATAAACCACTCCATCTTTAGCATCAAAAGCGTTGTGAAGTGGCCCAAGACCTAACTCTACTTGTCCGTGAAGGGATTTTTGCATATCTAGGATTGGAATTCCAAATGGATCTTTACTTGCAAATTCCTTTTTATCTATTAATGCTTTTATCTTTTTAAAGTCATAGACACTAGCGTGGGTATCTAGCTTACCACCTACTAGGATATATCTACCATCTGGGCTAACGTCTACGCCGTGTGGGGATTTTGGCTCAGGGATCAAAAATAGAGCGTTATTAGCCACAGCTACGCTAATAGGGATAACTTTGTGGTTATTGATTATCTTGTAGTTTTTAGGATCTTTTGCTAATTTTTCTAAAATTTGCCAGTTATACATATGCAAATAATCAGTATCATTTCTACTCATACCAGCTTCAAATGGTGGAAGACCCTTTTCTATCCCACCAGTATACATCTCTGAGTTAAAGCTATTTGTAAATGCCCAACCCATAGACTCGCCTTTACCAGCATCACTTAGATCTTGCATATATGGAGGGAGTTCTAATGAGAATGAGGCTTTCTCATCTATTTTGCCTTTTGGATAATCAAATTTCCAAAATGTAATTGCCCCTCTATAGACAGATTCATACTCTTCAATTGGGTGGTAGTTATTATCTAGCGGAGCTGCGTATTGACTAGCTTCGATGATATACTCGGTATTTGGGGTTACAAAGCTACCGCCGTGTTCGCTTTTCATAATTGGATTTACTACAATTTGAGTAGTTTCAAAGTCGCTAAGGTTGATTACAGCCGTTCTTGGATTGGCTTTATCATTGATAAATAGATAATCCCCCACATATTCGCCATTTTTTTCGGTGAAATTTGGGTGGTGAGTATCGCCCCAGCTTATCTCCTTACCCCTTATAGCACCGCTTTTTAATATCGCCTTACTCTCACTATCATAGCCATAGCCTTGCCACGGCTCGGGAGTAAATACACCTATGTATTTGTAAATTCTCATCGATGGAACGCCATAGACGATTACTTGACCGCTTTGACCGCCAGAACTAAAGACGATATACTCATCTTTACGACCGCTTGGTTGATAGGTTTTAGCCGCAGCTAAGACATCTTTTTCGCTTAAGTTACGCTCTTTCATGATAGTTTCAAGCTCGCTAGCACCAAAAAGGCTAGATAGGCTTAAGCATAAGCCAGCACTAAAGAGTAGTGGCTTTTTGATAAAACTATACATAAAACTCTCCTTTTATAAAATTTGTATCAATTACTCAATACCAAAATTACAAGAAAAAATAGCAGAATTCCATAAAATTATTTGGCTATTTTTATCAATAAACATATCCAAAATTGCATCATTGCCAACTTTTATGCTATTTTTTAAATTTAGATTTAAATCATAAATATATAGATTTGAACTCCAATCGCTAATATAAATAGTATTTTTGTATATTTTTATTTTGCTTATTTGGTTGTTTGAAATTTGATAAATTTGATTTTTGTATATTATTTTGCCATCGATTAATCCAATTATTATCTCATCATCTATGCTGCTAATGGCAGTTGGGATATTTGGCATTTGTGAAATTTTATTTAATTTAAAGTTATCTAGATTTAATTCATAAAGATTTCTATTAAAGGTGGTTATGTAGAGTATATTATTGATTATATGTGTATTTGTGATTTTGGAATTTAGATTTAAATTTGATTTTTTATATATGCTATTTATCGTATCGTATATTACTATATATTTGGTGCTAAGAGTAAATATTATCTTATCTTTTATGATATTTATAGAAGTTATGCCATCTATGATTTTTGTCTTTACTGGATCTAATAAAATTTGCTTATCGCCTTTTGGGTTGATTTGTATAGCATATCCGCTATCTAATCCAGCTATGAGATTTGAATTATGAAATTTAATTATATTGATTTTATCTGATTTTGCCTCTATAGTGGATGTGATTTTATAATTTTTATCCATTAGATATAGGTTTTTACCATCGCTATATGAGATTTTATCTTGGCTAAAATCTGCAATATTTATATTTATATTTGAATTTAGCATTGGTTGGCACTTAGCAAAAACCATCAAAACAAATGAAAAAATACAAAGCAAAAACTTCATATCTAAATCTCTTTATATATTATTTCTTATAATTGATATTATTTATATAATGTTTAATTATACCATATTATCTTTTTATTTAATATTAAAATTAAAATAATTTTATTAAATTTCTAAATTTATTAATTTTTAAAATAGTAAGTTGCGAATGGATTAGCTAGGCGAAATTGCCTAGCTAAGGTTTTATAAGCTTATTTTAAATACTGCAGTTGTAAGGAATATGACTGTTAGCGTGATTAAGAATATACCAATGATATTTAGCCATAAACCAGCTTTAATCATATTATTGATTTTTACATATCCAGAGCCATAAGCAATAGCATTTGGCGGAGTGGCAACTGGTAGCATAAACGCACAAGTTGCCGCAAGAGCTACAGGAATTGTAAATATCATTATATTTTGACCCTCATATCCTAAGCCAATTGCCACCCCAGCTATAACTGGTAAGAATGCGGCTGCGGTAGCTGTATTTGATGTGATCTCTGTTAGGAATATTACTAGAGCAGTTACAATCAATATAATAAGTATAATTGGCATAAATCCAAGTGCTGATACTTGGTGTCCTATCCATAGTGATAAGCCAGTTTTGCTAAATTGAGCTGAAAGTGCAAGACCGCCACCAAATAAGATTAGAATATCCCATGGGAGTTTTTTAGCCGTATCCCAATCAATTAGTCTTTCGCCATTTGAATTTGCTGGAATTATAAATAACAACACAGCAACGCTCATCGCAATAACTGAATCTAAGCTAGCGACCTTGATTCCATAGTGTTTAAAGATAAATCCAAGGAATATCCAACAAAGTGCCGCTAAAACAAACACGCCACCCACTAGCCACTCAGCTCTACTCATTGAACCTAGCTTTTTATACTCATTATGAATAACCTCTTTGCCACCTGGAATTTCACTAATTTCAGGCTTAAATAGCACATAAACTAAAAGTGCCCAACAAGCAATTAGCATAACAATCGATAGCGGAACGCCCATTAACATCCACTCACCAAATCCAATCTCAATACCAAATTCATTTTTCATATGAGCTACTAAAAGTGCATTTGGCGGGGTCCCAATGATAGTCCCAAGAGAGCCTACAGAAGCAGCATATGCGATACCAAGCATTAGAGCGATGCCGAAATTTGAGGTGTAGGCTTTGGTTTTATCTTTGATTTCGCTTACTACATCTTTGCCTTTATGGATAACGGCACTTGCAAATCCGCCTTGAGTGCCTTGACGGCTGATTTCATCCATATGATTTGTATCGACTTGCTTTAGCTCATTATCTTTGCCAGTTAATTTGCTAACTAGATGAAGCACAGATAGGCCAACTGGTAGCATCATAACCGCAGTTGCGGTATTGCTAACCCACATAGACATAAAGCCAGTAGCTATCATAAATCCAGCTACAAGCCTTCTAGGACTAGTGCCTACAAGAAGGACAATCCCAAGGGCTATGCGAGTGTGGAGATTCCATTTTTGCATAGCAAGGGCTAGAACGAAGCCACCCATAAATAGATATATAGTATCACTAGCGTATGGAGTAGCGGCATTTTTAAATGTATCCACGCCAAGAATAGGGAATAAAACCATAGGAAGTAAAGCCGTAGCTGGTAGGGCTATTGCTTCAGTCATCCACCATATACCCATAAGAACCGCAACAGCAGCTACTATGGGAAGAGCATTAACATTTAGAGTTTTACCATTTGCAGCTGCGGTGGCTATCTCACCAGCATTGCTTGGCATAATGTAATAAACAAGCATAGCTGCCAAAATACCGCCAAAAAGACCGATGATTTGAACAGCATTTGTCTGTTTATCAACAGGAATATTTGGATTTGCCATTTATTAACCTTTATTGTAGAATTATTTAAGATTACATTATATCAGTAATTTTTTGAATTTGACAAAATTTATTTTAAATTTGGTAAAATTTTTTATAAATATGTGTAAATATGTAACATATTATTATAATTTAAATTTAAAATTCTCTTTTTAAATTTATTTAAATTTATCTATTTAAAAATGGTAAATTTAGTAGATTAATAGAAATTAATAACCATTATCATTTATTTATCATTTACTTTATGTCGCTATTATTTCGCAATCAAAATTATAAAATTTAGGAGAAAATATGAGAAAGGTTATCATCACTGCACTGCTTAGTGCATCGGCTTTGATAGGTGCTGAGCTTAATATATATTCAGCTAGACACTATGATGCAGATTTTGAGATATATAAAAAATTCGAAGCTCAAACTGGTATCAAAATAAACCACACAACAGCAAAAGCTCCAGAGCTTATAAAAAGACTTCAACTAGAGGGCAAAAACTCTCCAGCTGATATATTTATCACTGCTGATGTATCAAATTTAACTGAAGCTAAAAATGCAAATGTATTAGCCCCTGTGAATTCTAAGGTTTTAAAAGATATAATTCCAGCAAATTTAAGAGATAAAGATGATATGTGGTTTGCCATTACTAAAAGGGCTAGGATTATAGCTTATAATAAAAATGCTAATGTTGATTTAAATTTAGTTAAAAATTATGAAGATTTAGCTAAGCCAGAGCTAAAGGGCAAGGTATTAATGAGAAGTGCGACTGCACCATACTCTAAAACACTTCTAGCCTCAATAATTGCAAATGATGGCAAAGATGAGGCTAAAAAATGGGCAAAAGGGGTGCTAGATAATCTAGCTATGGCTCCAAAAGGTGGCGATAGAGATCAAGCAAGACAGATGATAGCTGGAGTGGCTCCGTATGCTGTTATGAATACATATTATATAGGACTTCTTAGAACTTCTAAAAATCCAAAAGATGTAGAGGTAGGCAACTCAATTGGAGTGATATTCCCAAATCAAGATGGTCGTGGAGCTCATATAAATGTAAGCGGTATAGCTATGACTGCATCTAGCAAAAACCAAGACGCAGCTAAGAAATTTATGGAGTTTATGCTTAGCAAAGAGGTGCAAACAATGCTTACAAATATCAATTATGAATTTCCAGTTCGCCTAGATGTAGAGCCTTCGGATATTGTAAAGGATTTTGGCAAATTTAAAGAAGATAGTATAGCCGTATCGAAGATTGCTGATAATGTCAAAGACGCTGTGCTTATATATGATGAAGTAGGATTTAGATGAGAAAACGCACAAAAGCTATAAAATTCCTAGGGATTTTACTAGCTTTTTTGGTGATTATCCCTGTTATTAGTATTTTTATTGAATTTGGCACATATCTATATCAAGCCTTTGCTGGTAGTGATCTAGCAAGGCTTGAAGAGGTCTCTAAAAATTTAAATCACTTTTTTGATTTTCTATTTTTAAGATTTGTCAAAGATACATTTATAGTAGCATTTTTTGTGCTTGTGATTTGCTATATTTTGGGTGTTTCTACGGCTTATTTGGTTAGTAATTATAACTTTTATCTATCTAAAATTTTAGAAAATTTACTTATATTGCCACTTGCTATTCCAGCTTATATTTTAGCTTTTGTTTATGTAGGAATTATGGATTATGGTGGAGAATTTCAAAGCATTTTTGGCTTTAGGATTGATATTTTTAATATTTATGGCGTTATTTTTGTGCTTAGCATATCTTTATACCCATATGTATATTTATTAGCCAAATCAGCCTTTAAGAGCGAATCTATGGCGATTTATGAGGTTGGTAAAATTCACGGCTATAGCGAATTTAGTATATTTTTTAAAGTTAGCATTAAGATAGCTATGCCAAGTATTATTGCTGGGCTTATGCTAGTTTTAATGGAGGTTTTAAGCGACTATGGAGCTAGTGCGTATCTTGGTGTTGATACTTTTAGTGCTGGAATTTTTAAGACTTGGTATGACCTTGGAGATCCATACTCATCAAGTGCGTTATCTGCGATTTTGATGTTTTGTGTTTTTGGACTTATGTATGTAGAGTATAGGGAGCGTCAAAAGAGTAAATTTAGCTTCAATCAAGATATTAGCGATTTTATCAAAAAAAGGGATTTGAGTAAATTTAAATCTACAATGGCTACGCTTTATTGCCTTATAATCTTATTTGTTGGCTTTATATTGCCACTTTTATGGCTTGGATATTGGGGCTTAAGGGATTATAAGCTTTTTGAGATTGAGTTTTATATGCTTAGTTTAAATTCGCTTATTTTAGCTGGGGTTACTGGGGTTATCACAACTATTTTGGCATTTGTTTTATGCTTTGTAGCTAGGGTTAGTAAGGATAGTAAATTTAGCTTTTGGATACTTAAGGCTAGCTCTATTGGATATGCTATTCCTGGGGCTGCTATTGGGGTGAGCTTGATGATAGCAGCGGCGTTTATCGGTAATATATTTGGTGTGGCTATTTTGGGGGTATCATTTAGCGTATTGATATTTGCTTATGTAGTTAGATTTTTAGCTACTGCTATATACTCAATTGATGGGGGATTTGCTAAAATTCACTCATCAATTGATGAGGTTGGATATATGCTAAGACCAAGCTATTTTATATTGATGATTAAGCTATATATGCCACTTTTAAAGCAGTTTTTCTTGCTTTCATTTTTAGTAGTTTTTATAGATACTATAAAGGAGTTGCCGCTTACTAGAATGCTATCGCCATTTAGCTTTGAGACCTTAAGCGTAAAGGCGTTTTGGTATGCTACTGATGAGAGAATTTATGATAGTGCGTTGCCATCTTTGATGATTGTGATATTATCGCTATTTGTATTGATTTTTACCCATATATTTATAAAGGCAAAAAATGCTAAAGATTAAAAATTTGCGTAAAAAATTTGGTCAAAATGAGATTTTAAAAGGGATTGATTTAACGCTTAAAGATAATGAAATTCTATCTATTTTAGGTAGTAGTGGTAGTGGTAAAAGCACACTTTTGCGTTGTATCGCTGGTTTAGAAAGTAGTCAATATGATGAGCTTAGTTGCGATTTAAATATTGGATTTATGTTTCAAAATTATGCTCTTTTTCCTCATCTTAGTGTATATGATAATATAGCTTTTGCTCTAAATAAATTAAATAAAAATGAGATGAATTTAAGGATAAAAGAGCTTTTGGTTAAATTTGGCATAGAGGAGCTAAAGGATAAAAAGCCAGATCAAATCTCAGGCGGACAGGCTCAAAGGGTGGCTTTTGCTAGGGCTATTGCAGCTGGTGCGAAACTCTTGCTTTTAGATGAGCCATTTTCAAATTTAGATCAAGGATTAAAAGAAAGCTTAAGAGCGGAGTTAAAAGATATGATTTTAAAGGAGGGTTTATCAGCTATTTTGGTAACTCATGATATTGATGATGCCTATTATTTAAGTGATAAAATTGCTCTGTTTGATGGGGGCGAGATATTAGATATTGGGGCTCCTAAGGAGCTATTTTATAGCGTAAAAAATCCAAAAAGCATTCAAATGCTAGGCAATCTAAATCATATTAATTCAAATTTACCAAGTGGGGATAAATTCTTTGATTGGATTAAATCTCGCAATAATATATTTGCCTATTCTGAAATTTATATGGGTGGAGAGTTTGAAGCAGATGTGATCGATAAGAGCTTTATGGGGTTATTTTATAAGGTTGAATTAGAGTATAAAGGGGTTAGATTTTATGCTCTTTGGCCATCATGCCTTAGGGTTGAAAATAGGGTTAAATTTGGATTTTACAATTAATCTTATATCTCATTATTAAATTTTAGATATAATCCAAGATTTTATTAAAAGTATGGATTAGATATGAGTGAGATTATTAAAATTCGAGGTGCTAAAGAGCATAATCTAAAAAATATTAATTTAGATATTCCAAAAAATAAATTAGTTGTATTTACAGGTCTTAGCGGTAGTGGCAAGAGTACTTTGGCTTTTGATACTTTATATGCCGAAGGGCAAAGAAGATATATAGAATCACTCTCAAGCTATGCTAGGCAATTTCTTGATAGAGTTGCAAAGCCTGATGTAGATCATATCGATGGGCTTACTCCAGCTATCGCAATTGACCAAAAAAGCACTAGCAAAAATCCACGCTCTACAGTTGGGACAATAACTGAAATTTATGATTATTTGCGACTATTATATGCTAGGATTGGTATCCAGCATTGCCCAAAATGTAATCAAGTGGTATCTAAAATGAGTGCAAATGATATAATAGAGCAAATTTTAAAACTCCCACAAGGTGCTAAAATCACGATTTTATCCCCAATTGTAAGAGAGAAAAAAGGTAGCTTTGCTGATACATTAGAGAGCCTAGCAAATAAGGGCTTTATAAGAGCGATGATAGATGGCGTGATGGTGCGTTTAGATGAAGAAATAGAGCTATCAAAAACCAAAAAACACACTATAAAAGCCGTAATCGATAGAGTTATAGTAAATAGTGATAATGCCTCTAGAATCGCAGATGATGTCCAAAAGGGACTTTATGAGAGTTTTGGCGAACTTGAAATTGAGATATCTAACGCTGATGAGCTAGGCTTAGATAATTCACATATACACTTTAGCGAACATAATGCTTGTTTTAATTGTAAAATTAGCTTTAATGCTCTTGAACCACTTAGCTTTAGTTTTAACTCCCCTAAGGGTGCTTGTCCTAGCTGCGATGGACTTGGAATTCGCTTTAGCTTGGATTTAAATAAGATAATTGATGATAGCTTAAGCATTGAAGATGGAGCTATAAAGGTTATGTATGGCTTTAATAAGAGTTATTATTATAAATTTTTAATCGCATTTTGCGAACAAAATGGTATTAATATCAAAACTCCATACTCACAGCTTGATGATGATTCTAAAAGGCTTATACTATATGGCAATGCTAAGGGGATTGAGTTTTTATGGAAGCGACATAGGATTAATAAGCATTTTGAAGGGGTTTTAAAAGTCGCATATGAAATTTTAAAAGATGATAAAGATTTTGGCGAGTATATGATTGAGAAGGTTTGTGAGAGTTGCGGGGGCGATAGATTGTGTAGTGATAGCTTAGCAGTTAGAGTAGCCTCTAAATCAATTGGTGATATTATTAATATGAGTATAGAAGATGCTACTAAATTCTTTAGCGATAAAGATAAATTTGCATATTTAAATAGCCAACAAACCTTAATCGCAACGCCGATTTTAAAAGAGATTAATGAGAGATTATTTTTCTTATATGATGTAGGGCTTGGATATATTAGCCTTGGTAGGGACGCTAGGACTATTAGCGGCGGGGAAGCTCAACGCATAAGGATTGCTAGTCAGATAGGGAGCGGATTAAGCGGGGTAATGTATGTGCTAGATGAGCCAAGCATTGGATTACATGAAAGAGATACTCTAAAGCTTATTAAAACTTTAAGAAATTTACAAGAAAAGGGCAATACCGTAATTGTCGTAGAGCATGATAAAAAGACCATTGAAGCAGCTGATTATATAGTAGATATTGGTCCTGGGGCTGGGGTTTATGGCGGTGAAGTGGTATTTAAAGGCACATATAAGGAGCTATTAAATTCCAAAACCCAAACAGCTCAATATCTAAATGGTAAAAAAGAAATTAACTACTATCAAGGCAGAAAGCAAAAAAAATGGCTAAATTTAAGCGGTATAACAATAAATAATATCTCAAATTTAAGCGTTAAATTCCCACTTAGCAATCTTGTAGGCGTTACTGGTGTAAGTGGAAGTGGTAAAAGCTCATTAGTGCTTAAAGCGCTACTTCCAGCAGCTGAAATAGAGCTAAATAGAGCTAGAAAATTCCAAACACTAAAAGGGGCAAAGATAGAAGGATTAGAGCAGTTAGATAAGGTTATATACCTAGATCAAAGCCCAATAGGTAGAACCCCACGCTCAAATCCAGCTACTTATACAGGGGTAATGGATGAGATAAGAGCTCTATTTGCCGCAACTAAAGAGGCTCAAATAAGAGGGTATAAAATCGGACGCTTTAGCTTTAATGTCAAAGGCGGTAGATGCGAAAAGTGTAGCGGAGAAGGGGAGATAAAGGTTGAAATGCACTTTTTGCCTGATATTAGCGTGGTTTGTGATGCGTGTAAGGGAACTCGCTATAATTCTCAAACTCTAGAGGTAAGATATAAAGGCAAGAATATATCTGAAGTATTATCGATGAGCGCTGATGATGCTTTGGAATTTTTTGCTAAGGTGCCTAAAATTCACTCTAAGCTTAAAACTATTTGCTCAGTTGGTCTTGGCTATCTTACGCTAGGGCAGCCAGCTACTACGCTAAGTGGTGGAGAAGCTCAACGCATTAAACTAGCCAAAGAGCTTAGTCGCACAGATACGGGCTCTACGCTTTATATCTTAGATGAGCCTACAACTGGATTGCATTTTAGCGATGTAGATAGGCTAACTGGCGTATTGCACCATCTGGTGGAGCTAGGAAATTCAGTCGTGGTAATAGAGCATAATTTAGATGTGATTAAAAATTGCGATTATATCATAGATATGGGGCCAGAAGGTGGAGCAGGTGGTGGAAAAGTAGTCGCCAAAGGTAGCCCAGTAGAACTAGCTAAAGGTTATAAAAAAAGCAGATCGCATACAGGAAAATTTCTAGCTTTAGAGTTTGGTATGGAGTGAAATTTAGTTAAATTTTAAGATTTTTACAAGCCTTATTTCAAGGCTTGTAACTTCATCAAAGATCTCCAAATAGGGCTTTTAGATTTTTTAATCCCTCTTCGTTATTTATCTGATTTGATTGGCTTGTAGTACTTAGCTCTTGTAATTCAATCTCATATTTTGTTAGCATGCTTGCTAGTCTAATATTTATACCGCTAGCACCAATTGCTTTTGATTTTTGATCTGGCACTAAAGAGACAATGGCCTTTTCTCCATCTATTTTCACAGAGCTTACTATGGCTGGAGCTAATGCACGAGCTACGAAGATGGCTGGCTCATTGCTATACTCAATTGCATCGATATTTTCGCCATTTAACTCATTGCTAACAGCATTAATCCTTACGCCCTTTACCCCTACTGTGGCACCGACTGCATCGATATTTGGAGTGGTTGAGTATAGGGCGATTTTAGCTTTTTTGCCTGGAATTCTAGCACTATTTTGAATGATTACTCCGCCATCTTTTATCTCAGGGACTTCAGCTTTTAATAGTGCTTCAAGAAATTTAGGTGAGGTGCGAGATAGCTCGACTTTAATGCCATCTTTTTTGTCCAATTTTACGCTTTTTATAACGCATTTTACCACATCGCCTACTTTAAATTTCTCATCTTTAATGCGATTTTTCATACTCATCACAGCCCTAATCTCATCAATCTCTATAAAGGTATTTTCATCATTATCAACCCTTGTAACAGACCCAAAGACAAGTGAGCCGACCTTGGCATTGTATTTTTCAAAAATTTTCTCCTCTATAAGGCGTTGAATGTGATACTCTATCTCACGCCCCAATACCCCAGCCGCACTGCGACCTAAATCCTCAATATTTATCTCATAATTTAAGCTATCTCCTATCTCAAGGCTCTTATCAAGCTCATAAGCCTTAGTAAGACTTATAAAATGCTCATCATCTAAACGCTTATCATCATCTTCTACAACTAAAATTTTTTGGTATAAAACTATATTTTTAGTAGTTGGATTTATCGTTGCTTCATACTCACACTGGGTGCCATATAGCTTCTTAGCAGCTGATTCGAAAGCCTTTAAAATTCTAGCTTTCACATCTTCGATGCTTAAATTTTTCTCATGAGCGATTGACTCGATTATATCTGATATTTTCTCCATAAAATTGCCTTCTTGTGATTATTTATTAAATAATATTAGGATTTGAATTGCAAGGTTGGTATTTTATCTTATATTAGCTTTTATAATCTTTAAATTTATTTATATTTAGTAATTTAAACGAAATTTTATAGCAAATTTGATATACTCATCGGTTAAAATCACTCAAAAAGGATAGATTATGGAGTTAAAACTAGCTAGGGCTGAATTGGACGCAAAACCAAAAACAATTAGCTTAGAAAAGATCGAAAGCGCTGCATTAAAAGATGGTGGAAAGATATTTTACTTTGATCGTGATAACTCACATAAGCAACTTATTGCTTTAGTTGAATATTTCGAAAATAAGGGTTTGAGCGTATATCATCGCACCGTTAAATATGGCTTAGATGAGAATGATTATATGTATGAGGTGCATATACTTTGAGTGCTGAATTTAACAAAAAAAAGCTCTTTATAGAGACTTTAGGATGTGCTATGAATGTCCGCGATAGCGAGCATATCATAGCTGAACTTAGTGATGAGTATGAGGCTACTAGTAAAATTGATGAAGCGGATTTGATACTTATAAATACTTGCTCAGTGCGTGAAAAGCCAGTCCATAAGCTTTTTAGCGAGGTTGGTGGATTTGAGAAGGTCAAAAAGCCAGGGGCTAAAATTGGGGTATGTGGATGTACGGCTAGTCATTTAGGATCAGATGTATTTAAGCGTGCTCCATATGTGGATTTTGTTCTTGGGGCTAGAAATGTATCAAAGATTAAAACCGCGGTTAAAACGCCTAAATTTGTAAGTGTGGATATAAATCATGATGAGAGCCAGTATGCATTTGGCGAGTTTCGCACCAGTCCATATAAGAGCTTTGTAAATATCATGATAGGGTGCGACAAGAAATGCACCTACTGCATTGTCCCACACACTAGGGGCGATGAGATTAGTATCCCAAAAGATATAATTTTAAATGAGATTAAAAAAGCTGCTAATAATGGAGCTAAAGAGATATTTTTGCTTGGGCAAAATGTCAATAACTATGGCAAAAGATTTAGCAATTCTAATGGCGAAAAGATAGATTTTAGCGATCTTTTAAATATGATAAGCCAGATTGATGGGGTGGAGAGAATTCGCTTTACTAGCCCACATCCACTCCATATGGATGATAAATTTTTAAATGAATTTAGCTCAAATTCTAAAATTTGTAAATCCATACATATGCCTTTACAAAGCGGAAGTAGTGCGATTTTAAAAGCTATGAAGCGTGGATATACTAAAGAGTGGTTTTTAGATAGGGCAAACAAGCTTAGATCCCTATGTCCTAATCTTAGTATATCTACTGATATTATAGTAGGATTTCCTGGAGAGAGTGATGCTGACTTTGAAGATACGATGGATGTGCTAGAGAAAGTGAGATTTGAGCAAGTTTTTTCATTTAAATATTCAGCTCGCCCACTAACTGCGGCTGCTTCTATGCCAAATCAGATTGATGATGCTATAGCTAGCGCTAGGCTTACTAGATTACAAAATAGACATAATGAAATTTTAGATGAGATTGTAGCTACTAAGATGGGCGATATTTATGAGGTATATTTTGAAGAGCTTAGAGCTGATGGAATGATAGCAGGTCGCACGGATAATAACTTTTTAGTCCAAATTAAAGGTAGCGAGGAGCTACTAGGCAAATTTGCTAAAGTTCAGATCACTCAGCCAAGACGAATGGTATTAAATGGGCAGATTGTTTAAGTCTAAATTTATTATTAAAATCATAGAGAATTTATTAGTTTTTTTAATGAGGCTTATATATCTAACTTGCAAGAAAGAATTTATTAACAATACCTTGTCAAATAAGCCAGTTATTATTCTTTTTTGGCACGAAAAACTTGCATTTATGCCATTTATATTTAGCAAGTGTTGGCAAGGTAGAAAAGCAAATGTGATAATATCAGATCACAAAGATGGTCAAATAATATCTGATATTATCTCTCATTTTGGCATTGGCTCTATTAGAGGAAGTTCATCAAAGGGTGCTTTAAAGGCATTTTTATCTGCTATAAAATCAATAGATAATGGAGTAGATGTAGCCATAACTCCAGATGGTCCAAGGGGTCCAAGGCATAGTATTAGCGATGGTTCAGTTACAATATCACAAAAAACTGGGGCAAATATAGTTATTTTAAGCTATACAGCTACTAGATTTTGGCAGTTTAATAGCTGGGATAAGATGATTTTGCCAAAGCCTTTTAGCAAAATAACCTATTATGTAAGTAGGGAATTTAACCTTGAAGGATTAGATATGCAAGAGGCTAAAGCTTTGATAGCAAGAAAATTTGATGAGGTGGATGGTATAATCTAAATTTAAAGCTAATTTGGCTAAAATTTTTAAAATTTAAGGTTTGATATGTCTGGTTTAATCTCTTGGATTCGTGGATTTTTAACTACTTTATACATTAGTGTTATCATAAAAGATAATAAATGCCATCTTTTTTCTCGTGCTATTAAAGGTGATAAGATTATAAATAGCGGCGAGGCTGTATTTGATATAAATAATGGAGTGGTTGATTCTAAATTTACAGATTATCTTAAAAAAAGAGCTAGGCAGTATCACACCATCTATTTAGCCGCTATGCTAAATAGCCCTAAGCAGTGGGCTTTACCAGCGGTAGGGGCTAGTGAATTTGAGAAGTTTAATATAGAGTATAATTTGGTTGATAAGGTTAAGCTAGATGGCTGGAGTATTGTAGTGCCAGATAATGAGTTGGAGCTTTTTGAAAATTCTTTATCTGTAAAGCCAGATTTAATTTATTCTCCATTTGCCATTTTACACTCTTTGATAAAAGAATCCCCAAGTGATGGTAAAATTCTATATCTATTAAATATGGAAGATAGCAATACTATTATGATATTTGATGGGGATAAGATGAAATTTGGTGCCTATTTTGATAATAGAAAAGAGATTGATACTTTTGACTATTATGATAAAGCTGTAACCAAAGAGGAGAGTGCGGATTTAGATAATGTAATCGAAGAGGAGGAAGATAGATTAAGCCAACTTGATAATTTAGGCGATATTGGCTCATTTGATTCTTTTGATGATGGAGATTTAGATAAGAGTGATTTTGAGGATATTCGCCAAGAGAATATAGGTGGAATTGATAAGAAATTAGAAGATAGTGTAAGGGATATTGGCGAGGAGATTACGCTTATTAGTAATATCAAACTTGCAATTAATGAGTATTATCATAATGAAATTTATGGTGGGGATTTTATCAAAGAGGTAGTGATATTTGATGGGCTTAGCTTGGATAATGAGTTTTTAGTGATGGCTGAAAATGACTTGATGATAGAGTGTAAGGTCGTAAAATACGATATTGATAAGATATTAAATAATATAATGATAAAAGAGATTTGCGATGAGTTATAGTTTTATACAGCCAAAAATCAAGCCGTTACTATCTATTTTTACCAAAATTTGGCTTTGGGCTATGCTTATTCTTACGCTTTTATTTATTATTGGGGCTATGCTACTTAGTGTGAAAATTTATCTTATAAACTCTAACTCTATAGAGTTACAAGAGAAGTATAATGAGACATTTCAAGCTATTAAAAACATAGAGGATAAAACTAAAACCACTTTGATAAAAAGAGATATGACTTTAGATATTTATAATAAAAATTTGATTTTAAATCAGAGTTTGATGAATTTATTTAATCTTGTGCCAGATGGTGTTACTTTAACTAGCATATATTTAGAAGATGGCTCTTTGAAAATCAAGGGTATAACGCCTACTAAAGATCACTTTAAATTACTCTTTGAAGCACCGCTAAAATCTATATTTGCTATATCTAACACTACATTTTACCAACTTCCAAATGGGTGGTATAATTTTGTTAGTATTAATAAGATAGATATTGCACAGATGGAGAGCTTGAGCGATGAGAACAGATAGAAGTTTAGATAGTATTGATTTAACAAAATTAACAATTTTTAGTATGATTTTTGTCTTTTTTATGCTTGTTATGGTGTTTTTTGTAGCGCTCCCAGTCATTGATAGATACAAGCAAGCTGTAGAGATAAATAACGAAAAAGATGTAAATTTAGCCAAGATAGAGCAGATTTATAATGAGAATTTAGCTACATATGAGAATTTAAATTTACAAAATAAAAAGGCTTTGGATTCATTAAAAAATAGTTTTAATGAGATGAAATTTATCAGTTTAGCTGGGAAATATTTTAGCAATTTATATCTCTCAAGGGCTAATATCATTGATAGTGATCCTAGATATATCATTAGCCAAATAAACCTTACTGCTACAATGAAAAGCCCACAAAATCTATATGATTTTATAATGGATAGTAAGAATTATGATAATCTTATTAAGATTGATTTTCCTATAGAGATGAGCTCAAAAGATGATTATATAGAGACTAGCTTTATGATAAAAATTTATCAAGAGCGTTGAGTTTATGCGAATTTAGCGATAGATACGGGCGAAGTAGGGCTGGTATTTTAAGAATTCTAAATTTATCCTTGATATTCTTATCCATTTTGGTTTTAATGTATGGAGCGATGAAGTAGTAGCTTTGATTTGATGTGATGGTAACTTTATGCGAGACTACGCAATCATTTTGAGTGCATAGCTCTCTTGTTTTTTGGCTCATCAAAACTCCTAGCTTTTTACAGGCTTGGTCTATTAGATTTATTGAATTTGGCAGTTTTTTAACGATAAAAAGCTCCCCATCTTCATACTCAAACTCTCCTAGTAAGATGATCGCATCACCCCTTAAAAGCTCAAAACTTCTCTTTACTCCACTTGCAAATTGTGATATAAATTTATCGCTAAATTCCGCCCTAATTCTATTGCGTTTAAATTTAATATCTTGATTGGATAAATCAACGAAATACTCTATATTTTGACTTTGTAAATACTTTAAAATTTCATCTTTACTCACCCCTAGAAGTGGGCGAAATATCTCTATATTTTTAGTTATATTTTGAAATTTAATCCTTTTTTTGCTTCTAGGCATCATTCCAGCTAGTCCCACAGCGCCACTACCTTTGCTTAGTTGCATTAGTAGCCACTCTAGTGCGTCATTTAGCTGATGAGCTAAAATAAGTGCGTCATAATCATACTCACACATAATCTTATCAAAAAACTCATATCTAATATCTCGAGCAATTTTTTCAAAATTTGAGTTAGATAGATTTAAATTGGCTTTATGGATAAATATTTTTTTGTTAAATTTTTTACAAAGCTCCCTTGCGCTTAACTCCTCTGCTAAGGAGCTTGGGCGAGTTTGGTAATTTACCATAGCACAATCAAAGCTCACCCCAGCACTATTTAAAAGATAAAAAAGTGCCGTGCTATCTACTCCGTGTGAGAATGCTAGTAGGGATTTTTTGTTTTTTAGATAGTCAAGCTTTAGTTGCAAACAATCTGCCCAATCAATTTATCTTTGGCGTATTTGGTGATTTGACAATCATAAATTTGCCCAACTTTAGGATTTTGAATTTGGCTATCATTTATTAGAATTTCCCCATCAATATCCCTATCCCAAATCACAGCCTTAGCGCCATAAAACATCTCCCCTTCGCTACTAACGCCATTAATTTGAGCTTTAATAGACTTTCCAACTAAGCTTTTAAAGCTCTCATCAATTGTAGATTTTATGATTTTTTCAATCTTATTTAGCCTTTGAGTGATGATTTTTGGCTCTATTTGTTCCATATCGTAAGCTAGAGTATCCTCTTCTTTAGAGTATGCAAAAGCGCTAATCCTATCAAATTTAAACTCACGCAAAAATTCGCAAAGCTCATCAAAATAGCTATCTTTTTCGCCTGGATGACCTATTATAATCCCCGTTCGTAAAAAGCTATTTGGTGCATCTCTCATCATCTTTAAAAGTTGGATAATCTTATCTTTATTAGCTCCCCTTCGCATTATCTTTAGCATCTCATCATTTATATGCTGAATAGGCATATCAAAGTAATTAGCAAATACCTTTGAATCTATAATTTTTTGTATCAATTTTGCATTGGTACTAGTAGGGTATAGGTATAAAATTCTAGCGACATCTACGCCATCTATCTTTTCAACTGCGTCAATTAAAGAGATTAAGCCATCGCTCTTGCCACAATCACGCAAAAATGAGCTACTATCTTGAGCGATAAAGCTAAAATCCCTATAGCCTACGCTTACTAACTCTTTAATCTCATCTACTATGCTATCTATATCTCTGCTTTTTAATTTACCTTTAAAGCTTGGAATAGCGCAAAAGCTACATTTTTGATTACACCCTTCAGAGATTTTGATATAGGCGTGGTAGCTTGAGCCGGTGATTACTCTTTTGGTATTTTTAGGTTGTAAATATGTATCTGGGCTAAATAAATTTTGCTTTTTAAGGATGATCTCATCGATCTTATCATAATCCCCAACACCAGTAAATATATCAACCTCAGGAAGCTCTCGCATAAGCTCATCACGGTATCTTTGCATTAAGCACCCTGTTACTACTAGGACTGAATTTGGCTTTTTAAAACTAGCTAATTCTAAAATCGCACTTATGCTCTCGCTCTTTGCATCTTCTATAAATCCACAGGTATTTACTATCATCACATCAGCAATTGATGGATCATCTACTATATCATACGCACCAAGCCTACCAAGCATAATCTCGCTATCTACTAGATTTTTATTACATCCAAGTGAAACTAAATATAAATTTGCCACATTACACCCACAAATTATCAATTAAACGCGTATTTTTGACATACACAGCGACTAAAATAATGCTATTGCCAAGCTCGATTTTATCAACCGGATTTAAATTCTTATCCACAATGGCTATATAATCAACCCTTAAAGGCTCTAAGATACTACTCATCGCTTTTTTGATCTCTATTGAGCTTAGCTCGCCAGCTTTTATAAGATTACTAGCTTTCATTAGCGACCTTGAAATTTTAAGAGCTTGAGCTAGCTCATCATCATTTAGATATGAATTTCGGCTTGATAGAGCTAGTCCATCGCTAGATCTTACTATATCAATTGGCACTATATTGACATTCATAAATAGCGATTTTACCATATTTTCAATGATTATAAGCTGCTGAGCGTCCTTTTTACCAAAATAGGCATTTGTAGGATTTATAATGTTAAAAAATTTAGTTAAAATAGTACAAACCCCATCAAAATGCCCCGGTCTAGTAACACCTTCTAGAGTGCTAGATAGCTCCTTAGGTGCTAGAATTTTAATCTCATTTTGATTATAAATTTCATCAACTTCAGGCATAAATACCGCATCAGCTTGACACAACTGGCAAATTTTAATATCAGCCTCAGGCGTTCTTGGGTATCGGCTTAGGTCTTCTCCTGGTAAAAATTGCGTTGGATTGACAAAAATGCTTACTATTGTATGATTATTTTGTGATACAGAGGTTTTGATTAGTTGGGCATGACCTGCGTGTAAAGCCCCCATCGTCGCTACAAAGCCTACATCGCCACTGCATTTAGCACGAAAATCTCGTAGCTCTTGTATGGTTTTTAATATCTGCATTATACTCTCTTTTTGGAATTTTTAATCTGTAATTTTAGCATAAATTTCTAAAAATATTTACTTTAAATAATTAAATTTTAACCATATTTTAGATAATATTTTGCTAAAAATTTACGAGGTAGAACTTTGGATAATTATGAATATAGCGAACTTTTAAAGGGTTTAAAAATCAAAATTGACAATATTGCTAAGGTTATAAATCCAGAATTTATACAAACTAGGCTTAAAGAGATTGAATATCTAGAGCAAGACCCTAGCTTTTGGTCTAATGTGCAAATGAGTAGCCAAATAGGAAAAGAAAAAACCAAGCTAAACTCTATGCTAAGCAAATTTAAAAACGCTCAAAATGCCCTAAATGACGCTGTGGAGCTATTTGATTTAGCAAATTTAGAAAATGATATTGATACTATAAATTCGCTATTTGAGGATTCAGAGAATTTAGAAGAGGTCATTACAAATTTAGAGGTCTCTATGATGCTTAGCGGTGAAGATGATAGCAAAAACGCCATTATTAGCATTCACCCAGGAGCTGGTGGGACTGAGAGTAATGACTGGGCGAGTATGCTTTATAGAATGTATCTAAGATTTTGCGAAAGGGAGGGGTTTAAAGTTGAGACTTTAGACTTCCAAGAGGGCGATGAAGCTGGATTAAAAGATGTAAGCTTTATTGTAAAAGGTGAGAATGCTTATGGATACTTAAAGGCTGAAAATGGCATTCATCGCCTTGTTAGAACTAGTCCATTTGATAGTGCTGGTAGGCGTCATACGAGCTTTTCAAGCGTGATGGTAAGCCCTGAAGTTGATGATGATATTGAGATAGAGATAGAAGATAAGGATTTAAGGTTAGATTATTACAGAGCTAGTGGGGCAGGCGGACAACATGTAAATAAAACTGAGAGTGCAGTAAGGATAACTCACATACCAACAGGCATTGTAGTGCAGTGTCAAAATGACAGAAGTCAGCATAAAAACAAAGCCACAGCGATGAAAATGCTAAAATCAAGATTATACGAGCTAGAACTGGAGAAACAAAGAGCCGCTAGCGACTCAGTAGAAAAGAGCCAAATGGGCTGGGGGCATCAAATTCGCTCATATGTCTTATTCCCATATAAACAAGTAAAGGATAATAGGAGCAATATCGCATACTCACAAGCTGATGCCGTGCTAGATGGGGATATTAAAAAGATTATAGAAGCGGTTTTAATCAGTCAAAAATCAAATAATCAGGAGTGATAATGAGCTTAGAATTAGTATTAACAGGGCTTGGATACAATGTGAATAATTCGCTTTTAGAGCAGGTTAAAAGGGTCTTATCGGCCTGCGATTTTGATGAGAAAGAGATAGAGCATATCATAAATTTACATGAAAAGATCAAGCATCTTGATGGATTTGTGGCTTTATCAAATAGCGAAGATAAATTTAAAATCAAATGCGAAAGCCAAATACCGCAAATAATAGATGAATTTAATGAAATTGTGCCATTATGGGCTAGTAAATATAAAATTATAATAGAAAAATTACCAAATAAACAAACCTATTATATAGTAAGGAGAGAGAGTTGAGATCAGCAGTTGTAGCCATTTTGGCTGGGTTTATCCTAGCTGGTTGTTTGCAAAAATTCCCAGCTCCAATCACCACAAAACCAGATCAAATAGAGGTAACTCAAGATGAGATAGAGGCTAAAATTAATATTTTTTATAATGATTGCACCAACTTAAAAGAGCCATCAAAATGTAAAAGACTCGCTGATGGAATTTATAAAAGTGGGGATTTTAAGAGTGCGGCTATAGCTTATGATATGATATGCTATGGATTTCAGTATATCCCTGCGTGTAAGCAGCTTGCGGATATGTTCGTATATGGTGATGGAGTTACAAAAGATATAGATACGGCTATTACAATCTATCAAATCGCTTGTAATAATGGAGATAATAACTCTTGTGATTTAGCCAAAAACCTAAGAGCACAAAATGGCAAAAAGTGAATTTAAGTGATTTATTTGATTAATGATTTTACCAGTAGAGCTTTTCACGCAAGGCTATTTAATGCTTTGCTTGAAAAGATTAATACCCTTGGCGAGCCCTTGATAACTTATAGTGTAGTAAATTTCGTATGAAATGAGTATAGTATAATTAATCAAGCTGATGAGAAAAACACACCTACCTTACCCTTCTTTACTTTTTTATATTCTAAATTTATAATACTAAATTTTTTATGTTTTTATAAAATTTTAATTTTAATAGCAAAGAATTTTTTCTTTTTAAGCGGGAAGGGGGACGCTTTTTGGCAGATGAGTAGTGCAAACTTTTTTAAATTCTTTTCTTTAAGGGACAGGAGAAACTATTTTTAACTTCGCAGTGGAGCAAAGCCCCACTTTGCGACAAGGTAGCTCCGCTCCCTTGACCCACCTGAAGCCCCACAAGTGGGGTACCCCATTTATGGGAACTTTAGTATTTGCTACTTTGCTATTCCAAATTTTCGCCAAAAACTCCTTCGAGTTTTTTGTTGCGAAAATTTTGTGCGTTAAAAGTAGGTAAAAATGGGTTTTCCCTATCCCTTAAGATCCCAACCCCTTCCCAGTTTGGCATTTTTATTTTATAAATTTGCCGTGAAGTAAAAATAGGGTAACCCTACAAAGTAGGGACTTTAGTGCGTTTCCAAAGTGCTAAACTTTGGTCGCATTCGCTGGTTTTACACAAACCTCCCCTTCGGGGTCGCATTCGCTGGTTTTACACAAACCTCCCCTTCGGGGTCGCATTCGCTGGTTTTGCTGACCTGCAAAGTTAAAAACGGACAGGAGAAAACTATTTTGGTTTTCTCTTGTTTTTTAAACCTTCAAACTAGATAGAAAGAAATTATCTTTAATTTCTTTCTAGTAATTTTTAGAATCTATACTTGATTCCCACATTTCCACTTAAGTAAGTTTCATTTTTAGAATCTACTTTTCCTGCTAAGATCTGTTTAGCTCCAATCCCTACATCTAAACTTAGGCTATCATTTAAAGAGATATTTCCTCCTATAATTAATTGTCCATAAGTCTTTTTCTTCTCTTCTCCTTTAATAGAAAAAGAAGTATTAGAACCTACAAAGCTAGCTACATAATCCTCTCCATTATTAACTACATATTGTTCAATCTTTGGAGTTATAAATAAATAAGAGCTTTCATTAAAATATTTTCTAGATTCTAATCCTAATTCTAAACTCAAAGAGTTATTAGTATTAGATTCTACCTTTCTTGCTAAGATACCTTTTTCATCATAGCTTGGTGTATGGCTATAATAATAATTCACTCCTACAAATGGCTTTAAAAACAGATCACTTTCTAAATTAAATACTTTACCTATATTTGTATTTAATCCTACAAATTTCCTATTAAAATCAGCATTATTTAAACTTCCTGCTAAATTAATATCTTGCTTTGTATCTCCTATTTGTCCATAGAGTTTAGAATTTAATTCCCAAGAATAATTAAATCTATAAGAGCTATAAATACCTATTTGATAATTATCTGATTCTTGAACGCTTAGCTTATCTTTGATTTTAGAATTTGCATAAGTGGCATAGATTCCTAAAAGTAAATTTTCATTAAATTCTTTATCTGCACCTATGCTTATTCCATACAATCCTCCACTTTCTCCATCGATTATATTTACTCCACCAAAGGTATTTCCCCATACACTATCTTTATAAGTTTTTGTGCCATAATAGTCATAGATAGCGTCACTTGCTATATTTGTGCTATTTGCCAAAAGGCTAGATTTAAGCACATTAGCAAATCTTACTTCACTATATGGATTATTAATTCTAGCTATTCTGTCACCTAGAGCCATATCATTAGAGATATTCATAGTACCATTTGCAGAACTAGTGTTATTTAGAATATCTGTGCTATTTTTTGCACTTTCTCTTACATCTTTAAAGAAGTCTTTATTTGTGATTGCATCTATACCCACTTTAGCATTAATATTAGAGTTAATCAAACTATCAAAGATACCTTGTGCTTCGTTTAGGTTGCCAGAAGTTTGCATAGAATCTGCTGTTTTAGCAGTGTTTGTAGCACCACCCATAATGCCTGTTGTGAGAAGCAATTTATAGTTATCTGCTTGTGCGCCTGTAAGGTTAGATACTTTTTCAAAAATGTGTTTGTTGGTATTTGTAATTTCAATACCTATTCCGCCCATTTTATCTTCAGTGCTTAGTGATCCTTCGCCACTAGAATTAATCTTATTAAGAATTTCTTGTTTTTTTGCAATTTGTGCTTGTAAATCTGCCAAGATAGCTTGTTTAACCGGATCTTGTGAGGTTGCTAAATCTTCTACTTGTATGATTTTCTCTAAATGTTCTTTTTCAAATGTTAAAATTTCTTTTGCGCTGTTGATTTTTGTAGAATTTGCCTCACCGCTTATAATTAAGTATTTTTTACCATTGTTTTCTTCCACGCTTAATTTGTAATTTACAAAATTACTCACATCCATAGGGGTAAGGTAAGTATTTTTCTCTATTTCTATGAATTGGTTTGCAAGATTCTCATTACTCACAATATCGTAAATGCTGTTAAGAATGCTTGCACCTGCGGTATTGCTAGTGGTTACATCGCTATTAAAGCTATTTGCACTTGCAAAAACAAATCTATCTAAAATGAGATTATTAAAGCTTGTAGAAATTACAGAAAAATTCGATTCTTTAATATTTGCATTGCCTTTAATATCAAAGTTTAAGGAACCATTGCCAACACCTTCAAATCTAGTTTTAGTTGCCTCCAAATTCCCCCAAATTGTTAAGCCACCATTATAATCAACTTTGTCAAGCCCACCGCTAACAATCCGTACAGTAGAGCCAAAATCATCAGAATCAGCTGGTAATCGTGTTCCTGTTAGTTTTACATTTCCGCTTAATGTGCTTTCTTGCCTAAAATAGTCTAAATTCATATCAGTCACATTGATTTGTGAGGCAGTAATATCTGCATTGATTAAATGGGAATTTTTCTCAATTCCATTGCCATTTTGAACATTTATTAAATCAAGCACTCCATTACCTAAATCAATAGTTACAAATGTATTTTCTCTATTTACGCTATTTGGAACAAAATCTTCTAAAGCACTATTAATTTGTAAATGTGTATCTTTGTATCCATCTTTAAAAACGAGTTTTGCAGCATCACGGCTTGGATCTGTTTCTATATCAAAGTAGGTTTGCAATTGGCTTTCAGCATTAATTGTGATTTGGTTGTAATTTTGCGGTACTTGTCCCGCATTAATTTCTTGTGTTTGTGCTGTTAGCTCTTGCGCGCAAATACTCACACTCCCTAACACTCCTAAACCTAATATTGCTTTTGATGCAATAAGAGATAATTTCATTTTGTCTCCTTAAAAATTAAATAAACCGCCTATTTTACCCCCCCCCTTTATTTTTTGCTTAAATATGATTTTATTAAAGATAATAAGGATTATTTGGTGCTTTTTGTTGCTTTAAATTTGATTTTTACTCCAAATTTTCGCCATAAAACAACCATTTAGGTTGTTTTACTTTTGCGAAAATTTTCCCGTGTGAAGTGAAAAATAGCAATAATTTTGCTTTTAAGATATGTATAAACCTCAATA
>NZ_JANQCT010000010.1:0-61616 GCF_024723495.1 Campylobacter sp. RM19073
CGCAGTCGATCAGCTAGGGACTAGAAAGGGCGCTATAGCGGTTTATATCGAGCCTTGGCATATGGATGTAAGCGACTTTTTAGACCTTCGTAAAAACTCTGGCGAAGAGCGTCGCA
Organism: Campylobacter sp. RM19073; assembly: GCF_024723495.1. Classification (NCBI taxonomy): domain Bacteria; kingdom Pseudomonadati; phylum Campylobacterota; class Epsilonproteobacteria; order Campylobacterales; family Campylobacteraceae; genus Campylobacter; species Campylobacter sp. RM19073. The sequence continues at coordinate 117 of NZ_JANQCT010000010.1, forward strand.
GAGCTCATGAATTATTTCCAGCTTTGTGGATAAATGATCTTTTTATGCAAAGGGTAGAAAATAACGAAAGATGGACGCTATTTGACCCAGCAGATACTCCTGATCTTTGTGATTTATATGGAGATGAATTTCAAAAAAAATATCTAGAGTATGAAAATAATCAAGATATAGCTAAAAGCGTAGTCCAAGCCAAAGAGCTATGGAAGAAGATTCTCACAAGCTATTTTGAGAGTGGAATGCCATTTTTATGCTTTAAAGATAGTGCAAATAGAGTTAATCCAAACTCCCATAAAGGCATAATTAGAAGCTCAAATTTATGCACTGAAATTTTTCAAAATACCGAGCCAAACTACTACCAAACCAAAGTTACATACACAGATGGAAGCTACGATCTATTTGATGAAAATATAGATATAACAGTTGATGGTGGATATACTAAAAAGGCTAAAAAGATTACTGCGTTAGATAGATTAAATAATAAAGATATATTCATAGTAGAAAAAGGATTAAAAGATGGTAAAACAGCCGTTTGTAATCTAGCTAGTATAAATTTAAGCAAAATCAACACGCCAGAAGATATAGCAAGAGTAACTCCAATAGCCATTAGAATGCTTGATAATGTAATAGATCTAAATTTCTATCCACACGCTAAGGTTAAACATACAAATTTAGCCAGTCGCTCAATCGGGCTTGGGGTTATGGGCGAGGCTGAAATGCTAGCTACAAAGCAGATAAAATGGGGTAGCTACGAACACCTTGAAAAAATAGATGAAATAATGGAAAATATCAGCTACAACGCCATTTACGCTTCATCAAATTTAGCAGTAGAAAAGGGTATTTATCCAGATTTTATAGGCTCAAACTGGAGCAAAGGAATATTCCCAATAGATCTAGCAAATCCAAACGCAAAAGCCCTTGTCAATCGTGGCGGAAGTCTATTTGATGAGGGAAATTGCGACTGGGAAAAATTAAGAGAAAAGGTCAAAAAAGATGGAATAAGAAATGGCTATTTAATGGCTATAGCACCAACTTCTAGTATAAGCATATTAGTAGGGACAACTCAAACAATTGAGCCAGTATATAAACGAAAATGGTTTGAGCAAAACTTAAGCGGTATGACTCCTTGCGTTGTGCCAAATTTAAGCCCTGAAACTTGGCAATACTACACTCCAGCATATGAGCTAGACCAAAGGCTACTTGTTAAAGCTTGTGCGATCCGCCAAAAGTGGATAGATCAAGGTCAAAGCCTAAATATATTTATGAGCCTAGATAAAGCTAGTGGAAAATATCTAAGTGAAATTTACACTCTAGCGTGGAAATTAGGGGTAAAATCCACATACTATCTAAGAAGTGAAAGCCCAGACTCAAGCCATCTTGATAATAAGCCAATTGACCGAAGTATAGAGTGTGAAGGTTGTCAGTAGATTAAGATTTTACATTAAAACTATGAGTTAAAGCTATTGCTATAGCATCAGTTATATCAAGTGGCTTTATCTCTTTATTGATCCCTAGCATCCTCTTTACCATAAAGGCTACTTGCTCTTTTGCTGCTTTGGCTTTGCCAGTTACTGCTTTTTTAATTTGAAGTGGAGTATATTCACTAAATTCACCATGAATTTGAAGTATTTTAAGACTAAGGGCACCTCGAAACTGAGCAAGTTTTAAGACGGTTTTTGGATTATATGCAAAAAATATATCCTCAATCGCCACCGCATCAATCTTATGCGTTTTAAATATAAGATCTAGCCCTTCGCAAAGCTGGGTTATTTGGTATTGTAAGCTATCTTGCTCTATTTTTATAAGTCCAGCTTCAATTAATATCTTTTTATTGCCAATTTTCTCAATTATCGCATAGCCGCAATTGCGAGTTCCAGGGTCTATTCCTAAGATTTTCACATATATCCTTTTGAGTTATTCACATTATTCACATATAATCTAAATTCAAAATCACAATAATACCATAATAAGTCATTTTTAATTAAATTTTTAGTAAAATATTAGCCAATAAATTTAAAGGGAAAAGATTGCTAGGTGTAGAAGCGATTGAAATTTTGAGCCAAGAAATATCAAAAAGTGAGATGGATAACTACATTTCACAGATTAAATTTAATGAAAAAAGCTCAAATTCTCAAAGGGTAGTCTTCATCGCTCCAAATGAACTTATAGCTAGATTTATCCAGACAAAATATTCTAATAAATTAGCTAGTATCTATGAAATTCACACAGGTTTAAAACCTCAAGTTATCATCACAACGCAAAAAGCAGACTTAAATATCAAGTTAAAAGATGTAAATGTAAAAGAGATAAAGAGCCAAAGCTCACTATTAAATCCTAGCTATACATTTGATAATTTTGTCGTTGGAGACTCTAATCAATTTGCTTTTATCAGCTCAAAGCAAGTAGCCGCAAACCCTGGAAAAGCCTATAATCCACTATTTATCTATGGTCCAACTGGTCTTGGTAAAACTCATCTTTTACAATCTATAGGAAATGAATGCTTAGAAAATGGCAAAACCGTTATTTGCATTACAAGTGAGCAATTTACAAGTGATTTTATAAGAAATGTAGAAAATAGAACTATGAATAAATTTAAAGAAAAATATCGTAATTGCGATGTTTTACTTATCGATGATGTTCAATTTTTCCATAAATCAGAAAAAACTCAAGAGGAGTTTTTCCATACTTTTAATGAAATTCACTCTAAAAATGGTCAAATAGTTATGACCTCAGACAAACCTCCAAAAATGCTAAAAGGCTTTGAAGAGAGATTAAAAAGTCGTTTTGAGTGGGGACTTATGGCTGATATTACTCCACCAGAGCTAGATACCAAAATTAGAATTATCAAGACTAAATGCGAATTTGACAAAATAGAATTAAGCGATGATATAATAGAATATATCGCTTCAAATATGGGCGATAATATAAGAGAGATAGAAAGCGCTATAATCAATATCAATGCTTTTGCTAATATTATGCGTCAAAATATCACACTTGAATTTGCCAAAAATGTCATAAAAGATCAGATAAAAGAGAAAAAAGAAGCCATAAGCTTAGAAAATATAATACAATATGTATCTTATGAGATGAATATAAAACCAAGTGATATAAAGAGCAAAAATCGCACAAAAAACATTGTAGAAGCTCGTAGAATTTGTATATACTTAGCTAAAACCTTAACCCCAAATTCAATGCCACAACTAGCTTCACATTTTGGGTTAAAAGACCATAGTGCTGTAAGCCATAATATCAAAAAAATTAATAATTTAATAGAAAATGATAGCTATTTTAAAGCTAGATTAGAAGAGTTAAAAAATAAAATATTATCAAAGGAATAGTGAATATGTGTGAAAATTATATTGCGAGTTATTCAATAAAATTTAACCAAATTTACGGCGTTTTGTGTAGTTATTCACAAAATCAACAAACTAACTAAAATTAAAAAAGTAAATTTAAAAATAAAGGCAAAAAATGAAAGTTTTAATCAAAAAAAATATCTTAGAAACAATAATAATAAACACAAGTTCATATCTTGATAAAAAAGATCTAAGCTCAATCACATCTCATATATTCATAAGTGCTAAAGACTCTCTTTTAACAATCAAAGCTACAGATAATGAGATTGGACTAAGCTATAAAGCTTCAAATGTAAATATAATTGATGAAGGTATAGCTACTGCAAATGGTAAAAAACTTCTTGATATTATAAAAAGCTTAAAAGATGGCGAAGTTATGCTAGAGACAGTTCAAAACCATCTATATATAAAACAAAATAATTCAAAATATCGCCTACCTATGCAAAAAGCTGATGATTTCCCAGATTTCCCAACAATCGAAAATAAAAAAAGATTTAACATAAACGCAGCAAATCTAAGTAAAAGTTTAAAGAAAATCACAAATTCAATAGAAAATACTAATTCCAAAATAGAATTAACAGGTGCATTAATAGATATTAAAAATGAAAATATAAATTTAGTCGGGACAGATACAAAAAGACTTAGCATATACACACTAGATATAAAATCAGAAAATGAACCATTTAGTATAATAATTCCTAAAAAAGCTATAGTTGAAATTCAAAAAATATTCTATGAAAATATCGAAATTTACTATGATGAAAATATCTTTATCGCAATTAGCCAAAATTTCGAATTTTTCACAAAATTGATAAATGGACGCTATCCAGACTACGCAAGAGTAATACCAAAAGAGTCTAAAATAAATATAACACTAAATCGTGAAAAAATGATAGAAGGCATTAAAACCATATCAATGCTATCTGAAATTATAAAAATTACAATAACTCCAGAAAATATATCATTTGAAAGTATCAATAATGATAATAGCGAAGCAAAAACCATAATAGAACAAAAATTTAATATAGAAGAAAATATAATATTAGGAGTAAAAAATAGATTTATACTTGATTTCTTATCAAGCATTGAAGATAGCGAATTTACTCTATCTTATAATGATTTAGGACTTCCATTTGTGCTTAGTTGCGAAGAGTTAAAAACAATAATAATGCCTATAAATATTTAAGGATTAAGATGGAAAATTTAGAAAAAAAAGATTATGGCGCTGGAAATATCAAGGTTTTAAAAGGTCTTGAAGCCGTTAGAAAACGCCCTGGAATGTATATAGGCGATACTAATATAAATGGTCTTCATCATATGATCTATGAAGTAGTAGATAACTCCATAGATGAAGCAATGGCTGGATATTGCGATACTATCGATATTGAGCTTACAAATGAAGGCTCAGCTATAATCACAGATAATGGTAGGGGAATTCCAGTAGATATTCATCCAACTGAGAAAATTTCAGCTGCGACTGTGGTTTTAACCGTTCTGCACGCTGGGGGTAAATTTGATAAAGATACATATAAAGTATCAGGCGGACTTCATGGAGTTGGTGTATCAGTTGTCAATGCTCTATCTAAAAAATTAGTTTTAAATATAAAAAGAGATGGCAAACTTCATCGCCAAGAATTCGCCGAAGGCATACCTCAAAGCGATTTAGAAGTTATCAAAACTACAAATAGAACTGGAACTAGCGTAGAGTTTTGGCCTGATGATACTATCTTTGAAATAACTAAATTTGATAGAGAAATTTTAGCCAAAAGATTTAGAGAATTAGCATATTTAAATCCAAAAATTACTATAAATTTCAAAGATCAAAGAGATGGATTTAAAGAGAGTTATCACTTTGATGGCGGACTTGAGAGCTTTGTAACTGATATGAATAAGAGCAATCCAGTAAGCAAAGCTGTGAGCTTTAGCGGTGGGGAAGATGATGTTATAGTTGATTTTGCTCTTTTATATAATGATACATATAGCGAAAATTTATTAAGCTTTGTAAATAATATTAAAACCCCTGATGGCGGAACTCACGAAGCTGGATTTAGAGCTGGGCTTACTAGAGCTATTACAAACTACATAGCAGCAAATGCCGCTACTCGTGAAAAAGATACTAAAATCACTGGAGATGATATAAGAGAAGGTCTTATAGCTGTTGTAAGCGTCAAGGTTCCAGAGCCACAATTTGAAGGGCAAACTAAAGGCAAACTTGGCTCAAGCTATGTAAAACCAATAGTCCAAAAGATGACTTTTGAAGTGCTTTGTAAATATTTTGAAGAAAATCCAAACGAAGCAAAAGCCATTATGAATAAAGCTCTAATGGCAGCTCGTGGCAGGGAAGCAGCTAAAAAAGCAAGAGATTTAACACGCAAAAAAGATAGTTTAAATAGCGTTGGAACATTGCCTGGTAAATTAGCTGATTGTCAAAGCAAAGATCCAAGTGAGAGCGAAATTTACCTTGTTGAGGGCGATTCTGCTGGAGGCTCAGCAAAGCAAGGTCGTGATAGAGTATTTCAAGCTATTTTGCCACTTCGTGGTAAAATTTTAAATGTAGAAAAGAGTAGGCTTGATAAAATTTTAAAATCCGAAGAGATAAAAAATATGATAACCGCATTTGGTTGTGGTATCGGTGATGAGTTTGATGCTAGTAAGCTAAGATACCATAAAATCATCATTATGACTGATGCTGATGTCGATGGAAGCCATATCCAAACCCTACTTCTTACATTTTTCTTTAGATTTCTTACACCAATTATCGAAAATGGAAATGTCTATTTAGCTCAGCCACCACTTTATAGATATAAAAAAGGCAAAAAAGAAATTTATTTAAAAGATGAAAAAGCCTTAAATGAATTCCTTATAGAAACTGGCATTGAGAGCGAAGATTTCCAAGGAGTTGGTAGTAATGATTTGATAGATTATCTAAAATTAATTAGCACATATAGAACGGTTTTAAATGAGCTTAAAAAGCGTTTTAATGTCCTAAGTGCGATTAGATATATGATAGAAAATCCAGATATTATAAGCAAAGATTTCAAAGAGTTATTTGAGATTATAAAAGTTGAGCTAGATAGTCAAAACTATAATATTTTAAACTCATATGTCAATGAAAATGAGATTAGAATTTATGTCCAAACACCAAGCGGACTTGAAGAGTTAGTTATAGATGACTCTTTATTTGTCAATCCTTTATACATTGAGGCAGTTCATATATACTCTAAGATGAAAGAGCGTGAGATCGATCTTAATGGGGATCCTTTAGAAATCTTAGAAAATATCGAAAAAAGTGCGAAAAAAGGTGCTTATATCCAGCGTTACAAAGGTTTAGGTGAGATGAATCCAGAGCAACTTTGGGAGACTACTATGAATCCAGAAAATCGCCGTTTGCTTAAAATAGATGTCAAAGATATGCAAAGTGCAAGTGATATATTTGAGCTATTTATGGGTGATGAGGTCGAGCCAAGGCGAGAGTATATCCAAGCTCATGCTAAAGATGTTAAGCATTTAGATGTATAAGGATAGGTATGCAAAATTTAAAATATGGTGAAAAAATCATAGCCCAATTTGACCTTGATAAGGATTTTGAGATATGGCCAAATAGTGCTAATAAAGATTACGCTATTAAAATTACACTACCTGAGTTTGCTTGTTTTTGTCCAAGGAGTGGCTATCCAGATTTTGCTACAATTTATCTTACATATGTTCCTGATAAATTTGTAGTAGAGTTAAAAGCTTTAAAACTATATATCAATAGCTTTTTAAATCGCCATATCAGCCACGAAGCTAGTATAAATGAAATTTATGATACATTAGATAGTAAGTTAAAACCAAAATATTTAAGAGTTGTGGGTGATTTTAATCCAAGGGGCAATGTCCATACAATCATAGAAGTAGATAGTAATATGATAAGAGAGCAAAAATATGATACAAGCTCTATTGAATTCCAAAGTACTAGGAAATTTAACTAATGATAAACCCAAGGCTTATTGAGCATATTTTTAAAGCGGCCAATATCTCAAGGTGGAATGACTACCCTAAAATGGTTGATTTATTAGAATTAGATAAACAAGCTCATAAATTTATCATTGCCTATTTTATCGCTAAGCTTGAAAATAATATAGATATGCGATATATAATCGAAGGTGGGGTGTTTGAGTTTTTAAGTAGAGTTGTGGTTACTGATATTCGCCCAGATGTCTTTCATCACATTCAAAAGACCAAAGCTTCTCAGATAAATAGCTGGGTTTTAACGAATTTAGAGCCATTAATAGATGATATAGATGGGGGTAAATTTCTAGAAAGATTTAGGAATTTTATAGATGATAAATCTCATCTAAAAGAGAAATTAATCTTAAAAGCTGCTAGCTATCTAGCTACAAAATGGGAATTTAGTATCGTATATCAAACTAGTAAATTTTTAAATAATATCGATGAGTTAAAACAGCAAGTAGATGAGGAGTTAGAGGATTATTATGAGCTAATTGGTGTTAGGAAAATTGCGATGAATCAAAAATTAGCTCGTATTGTTGATTTAAGCGGAAGATTGAGATTTCAAAAGCGCTGGGCACAAACTAGTAGAATTCCAGAAACTGCAGTTTTAGGGCATATGCTTGTTGTGGCGATATTTGGTTATTTTTATTCACTTAAAGTTGGGGCAAATTCAAAAAGATTAGAAAATAATTTTTATTGTGCTTTATTCCACGATTTACCAGAGAGCCTAACTCGTGATATTATAAGCCCTGTTAAATATGGCATTGATGGGTTAAATGAGATAATTAGCGAGTATGAGATGAGACTGATTGAAGATAAAATTCTCCCATATGTCCCACAAAGCTTTAGAGATGAATTTAGCTATATTTTAGGCGTTAGAAATGATAATGGAGTGCTTAAAAAAGATGAATTTGAAAACAGAATTTGCCGCACAACTCCACAGCCATATCATGGAAGTATGAGTAATGTAAATGATGATGAGTATAATAGCATTGATGGCAAGGCTTTGAAATATTGCGATAGATTAGCTGCTTTTGTGGAGGCGGGGCTATCTATAAGCTATGGTGTAAAGAGTAAAGATTTAGTCCAAGGTTTTCAAAATATAAGAGCTAAATTTAAAAGAAATCCAAAAATCGAAGGGGTGGATTTTAATCAAATTTGTATAGATTTTATGGAGTATTTCGGTATAAAAAACCTCTCCCCAGATGACTGCGGCACACACCTGTAAAAAGTGCTCTGCTATGTTCCCATCCTGAAGCGGTGCTTTTTAAAAGCATTGCACAGGTCTAAGGAAAGGCGGATAAGATTATATCCATATTTTACTTAAAGTAGGATTATGATGAGTTATAAATTAAATTTTTTATCTATTTTTCGTGAGCTTTTTGTCCCACATTATCGCTCTTTAGAGTTTAGGGCTAAAATTTTAACCGCTATACTAATTGCTAAAAAGAGTATATCAGATAGTGATTATTACGAAGTAGAAGATATAGCAAAAGATATATATGGCAATGATGAGAAGAGAATCCACATCTTAGTCCAAACGATAAAAGAGTATGTAGATAAGGCAACTCAAGGCAGTAAGCTAAATTTGGATATTTTATTAAAAGATATAGATTATGAGTTAAAATTAATCAAAAGATATGTCAAAAAAATTGATTTTGAACACCTTAGAAGATTGATGATTAATAGCGATGAGACTGATGCTGTTTTTCAACAGCAGGTGTATGAATTTTTCCTAAATGAGGTTAGAATTTACTCACATAATTAAAATCACAATCGCTAAAATATTAAGAAATTTTAAATCTATCGCCGATTTTAATCCTACCTTCATACTCAAATTCAGTAATCTCTAGTGCCTTATCAGCACATTTTACCCAAAATCTATCCTTACTAATCCCCACTATAGCGCCATTTACGCACTTATATGTTGGAGCATTTTGATGATATATTGCTTTTATTATTTTCATCTCTTTATCATTTATTATAGCCCTTGCTAGTGGAGCTGGATGAGTGATCGCACGGATAAAGTTAAACACATCACGGCTATTTTGATTCCAATCTATCATCTCATCGCCAAATTTTCTTTGTGTGCAGTAAAAGCCGTATTTATCGATATTTGATTGCTTAATTGGCTTAAAATCTCCACCTAAAATCATCTTTAAAGCCTCATATAAAACATACCCACACTGGTTGTGAGCCGTTTGTAGCAGTGTGGAGTAGTCATCGCTATCGTTAATCTCATAGTGCTTTTGTAAAATTATATCGCCTGTATCAATTCCCTCATCTATGTAATGCACAGTGATACCAAAGCTCTTTTCATCATTTATCAAAGCCCAATTTAAGATATTTCTACCACGATAAAATGGCAAAGCACCAGCGTGACAGTTGATCGCACCAAGTGGTGTTAGATCTATAATTTGGCGTTTAAAAATTTGGTCAAATGACATAGAGACCAAAATATCACACTTAAATTTAGCAATTTTGGATATAAACTCAAGCGAATTTATATTTTTATGTTTTAAAATCTCAATCCCATAATCTTTGGCAAATTTAGCTAAAATTTCATCATCTGAGCCATTTCTAACGCAGATAAAAGCAATTTGCATATTTGGGTCTTTAATGATTATTTTAAAAGCATTATGAGACCAAATCCCATCAGCGAAGTAGCCGATTTTTAAATTTCTATTAAGGTTTGTACCCCCCCCCTAAATTCATCATACACCTCCAAAAATTAATCTATAAAATCTCTAAGCATCTTAATCTCATCAGCCCAAATACTCTCATCAATAGTCTCTAAAATCAAAGGAATTTCATCGATTTTAGGATCATTCATAATGGATTTAAAGGCTTGCTTGCCAATGAGCCCCACTCCTAAGCTATCGTGGCGATCTTTGCGTGAGCCAAGAGCTCCTTTACTATCATTTATATGCATTCCGCTAAGGTATTTATACCCAACTATCTTATCAAATTCGCTCATAGTTTTAGCATAGCTCTCATCATCTCTAATATCATAACCACTAGCAAATAGATGGCAAGTATCGATACACACGCCTACACGACTGCTATCCTTACTCATAGCAATCAATGCTGCTAGATGCTCAAATTTATATCCTAGATTGCTACCTTGACCGGCGGTATTTTCGATAACTAGCTTGATATTTGATGAGTTTTGAAGTAGAGCATTCATCTGTTGTGCTATTAACTCCAAGCACTCATCTTCGCTTATTTGCTTTAGATGTGAGCCTGGATGAAAGTTAATAAGCTCAATCCCTAAGGCTTCGCACCTTTTAATCTCATCTAAAAATGAGTCAAAACTCTTAGTCCTAGCTTGTGGATCTGGATGACCTAAATTTACCAAATAGCTATTATGAGCTAGGATATGCTCTGGCTTTATATTGGATTTATTTAAATTTGATTTAAACTCATTAATATCGCTTTGGGTTAGTGGCTTTGCACTCCATTGTCTTTGATTTTTAACAAACAAAGCAAAGGCGTCCGCTCCGATATTTACGGCATTTTGCACCGCATTTGCCACTCCACCACTTGCACTTACATGGGCTCCGATACGCTTCATTGTAACTCTCTTATTATGATTTTTACCATATTTTTATTATCAATAAATTTAACTAAATTATCGCAAACTTCATATTTTATCATTTTATTAGCTATATTTTGCTCAAATCCGCAATTAGTTTTTTGAAAATTTGCCCCATCATAGATTGGAATTTTAGATATGATATTATCTAAGATCTCATCATAGTGAGTTGATCTTAGATATTTTATATTAAAGCTTTGATAATCACTACAAACCCCATTAATACAGATATTTTCAGCTAGTTTTAAATTTAAAACTAACGCCCCGCTATTGTAGATTTGAATTTGAGTTTGATTAGTATATTTATGTATAAATCCAGCATCGCTAATACGCAAATTAGGCGTAATAAAACTAAATAAAACGCTACTAGAGTGCTGCGGCTGATAGGCAAAACATCCTAAAAATAGTGTAGCAAATGCTAATAAAATAGAGATTTTAAAGCTAAATTTATATATACTCAAAGTAAGCCTTTTTCAAATTTGTTAAATTATATATCTGTTTTGTAAATCTTTAATATTTTTAAGTAGCATTTAAGTAAGATTTTTATATAATTCCACTCACGCAACCGCAGTGGCCCCTTCGTCTAGCGGTTAGGACATCGCCCTTTCACGGCGGTAACACGAGTTCGAGTCTCGTAGGGGTCACCACCTATATTCTTATTTTATAAATCTTTTTTATATTTCATTTCTCAATATTTTTTTAGTTTATTTTAAATTCATTAGCCCTAAGTTAATTATATATTTATTCTTTAAATTAAGCCAAATTTTACTATAATAAAGTTCAAAAATGCCGATATAAGGCTAAATTTAAAAGGAAAAATTATGCAAAATGGTAGAAAAAAAGATATTGATGAGCTAAAAAATGATATATCAAAAAAAGATGAGAGAGATTTAACTGAAGATGAGAAAAAATTTAAAGAGTTAGATTCAAAAATAGCTCAAAAAATCAAAAATGAAGAAGAGATCACCACTTTAGATAAAAATATAACTGCGATGATGCCTTATGCTATTGATACTTCGCTTACTCTATTTGGACTTGAAGAGAATAAGAAATTTGGCGTTTTTATGGGCAAGGATCCACTAGATTTAAATATCGTAAATCTTGATACCAAAGAGTATTTATATGAGAGTCCAGCCAAAGATGTAGAGAAAAAAATTATAGAATTTGAAGAGGAGTATGCTAGACATAGAGCGCTTTTTATCTATGGAATTGGCAATGGGGTTTTCTTAAAATCTATCTTGGCTAATCCAACGCATAAAAAGATATTTGTCTTCGAGCCAGAGATTGAAATTTTATATGCCGCACTTAGCTTGATTGACTTTTCTAGGGATATTTTTACTGATAGGCTTGTTATTTTAGATTCGCACAAGGTTACATTTTTGCAATTTTATATCATCTGCAAAATGCCTGATGTATTTCATAGCTTTAGGCTTTATAATTTGCATATTATCGATGATTATTATAATAATGAAAAGTATCAAGAGAATATCTTAGAATTAAATAAAACTATGCAAAAAGCAATCGTCCAAACCCTATATGAGCGTGGCAATGACTCTAAAGATTGTCTTTTAGGAATGATTCAAACCACCCAGCATCTCCCAGATGTATTTGGTGCTATACCTCTTAGAGATATTATAAATAGACGCAAAGGCAAGATAGACTCAGCCGTAGTCGTATCTACTGGCCCATCGCTTCATAAGCAGCTACCAATACTTAAAAAACTTGCTCCATACACAATTATAATAGCAGTTGATGCGAGTTATCCAATTTTAAAAGAGCATGGGATTAAGCCTGATTATGTAACATCAATAGAGAGAATTCCTCCTACTCCAGACTTTTTCAAGCCTACTAGGACTAAATTTGATGATGGGATTATCTTTGTTGTGGCCTCTCTTACTCATCATGAATCGGTTGAGAATTTACATGATAAAGATGTATGTTATGCTTTAAGACCATTAAATTATGAGATGAGCTTTAAGGATTTTAAATTTGGCTATATCGGCGGTGGACAGAGTGCTGCTCATATGGCGTGGAATATCGCTCAAGCCCTAGAGTGTAAAGATGTAATGCTAATAGGTCAGGATTTAGCTTATGGTGAAGATGGCACTAGCCACTCTAAGGGGCATATATTTAAAGAGACTGAAATTCCCGTAGAAGAGATACCTATAATGACGCAAAAATACGGCGGTAAAGGCGAAATTCAAACTACATTTATATGGAATTTATTTAGACAATATTTCGAGCATAATATCGCAATGCTACAAAGAAGTGATCCAAATTATAAGCTTTATAACTGCACCGAAGGTGGAGCTAGAATAGAAGGAACGACTGAAATTCCATTTAAAGAGATGGCTGATAAGATTATCGCTAAGGGTAAAAAGAAGAGTTTTAAGCCGATTTTACCAATAAGCAAGGAAAAACAAGAGCAACACCTAAAAAAAGCGATCAAAAATATTACTGGAATTTTTAAAACCGGTCATAAAATTCAAAAAAAATGCGAACGATTATATCTTCAAATCGCCAAAGAGATAGAAAAATCTAAAAAATTAAAAGAGAAAGATAAGAAAGATAAAATCAATTATGACAAACTTCAAAAGCTATCATTTGAGATTGATAAGTTAAAAGAGTATGTGTTTAAAGATAGGATATTTATGTCATCATTTTATGGAATTTGCGGGGCTATGCTAAATAGCCAAGAGCTTGAACTTGCCGTTATCTCAGCTCGTAGAGCAGATACAGATGAAGAAAAAAATGATAAATTATTTGAGTGGGTCTCTTGTCAGAGCTACTGGATTTTTAGCTTAGCTGGTAGCATTGATGCGACTTTAGGCAAGCTAGCTGACGCAGCTAGTGGATTTATGGATAGCTATAAGCTCTTAGAACGATGATAAATAGCGATATTAAATCCACTTATGATGAGCATACTTACAACTCATACTCATATGCTCAAACTAGCGTAGATTATCTTTGTGCGGTGGCTAGATTTCATGGTTTAGCCGCTACTGATCCATATAATGCTAAGGTGCTAGAGATAGGATGTGCGATGGGTGGCAATATCATCGGTCAAGCCATCAATCACCCAAATTCAACTTTTATAGGGATCGATCTAAGTAGCGAACAAATTGCCATTGGCAAAGCAGCCACCCAAGGCATAGGCTGTAAAAATATAGAGCTAATTGAGATGGATATTTGTAATCTTGTGAGTGAATTTGGCGGTAAGATTGAGTTTGATTATATCATCTGTCATGGAATTTATAGCTGGGTGCCTGATTTTGTAAGAAGTGCGATTTTACAAAGTTGTCAAAAGTTATTAAGTCCAAATGGCGTGGCATTTATTAGCTATAATTGCTATCCAGGGTGGAAATATGTAGAGCCTTTGCGTGATTTTATGCGATTTAGTGCGGTTAAAAATAGCGGGAATGTAGCTGATCTTGAGTCTGGATTAAATGCTATTAAATTTCAAAAAGCCTTCTATGCTAAGTATAGTCCAAATGAATCAAGCGCTACTCATATTAAGAACTTAAATTTAGAGTATATAAATCACATTCAAAACTACCCTAAAAGCTATGTCGCACACGAATATATGGAGATTTGTAATCAGCCGTTTTATTTTTTAGATTTTGTAGCTGATGCTGGTGATAATGGGCTTTGCTATGTAGCAGATGCGACCTATCATTTTGACCCATCATTTTTGCCAGATGGTGCTATAAGTGAGTATTTTAAGCTATCATTTGATGATTATATCTCGGCTAATCAAGCTTATGATTTTCTATACTCTATTAGATTTAGAAGCTCAATCCTTACTAAATCGCAAAATCAAAGCAAACTAGCAACAAGCGATTATGATAAGGCGAAGTTCGCTCCAAATTTATATTTTAAGCTCATTAAGCCCTCACCTGAGCTATTAAATTCAGCTAAAGATACATATATCGAGCCTTTGGCTAAAGCTTTAAATGAGGCTTTTCCAGCGACTATGAGTTTTGATGAGATTAAGGCTGTGTATCAAAAAGATGATATTGTATTTAGGTATTATGATATTAGAACGGTTACAAATAACGCTCTAAGCATAGCTTGTGAGCCACATAAGAAGCTATTATACACGCCTGGTAAAACTAGATTAAAAAAAGCTTATGAGCCATATTTAAGATATTTTTTAGATAATGATAACTCATCAATTGGCATAGCAACTCCATCTAATGATAGATTAAACGCTGATAAACACACGCTAGAGCTTACATTAATGTTTGATGGAAATCACACTATAAAAGATATTCAAAATCATATAAAAGCTAAATTTGAAAAAGAGAAATTAATCCCAACTATTCAAAAAGATGGTAAAACTATATTATTAAAAAGCTCAAAAGAGCAAAATGAGTATTTCAAAAATGCGGTTGAGACTATCAAGCTTTCACTTATAAATACCCTAATGCTAGAAGAGTATTAAACTCCTCTATAGGGCATTTGCAATTAGCTCGATTGGATTAATACATTTTGCACTGCTACCATGAATGTGTAGAGCGTTATTTAGCTGCATTTTACACGCACTACACTCGCTACCTACGCAACTAGCATCTACGGCGTTTATTTGTGCGGCTCTACTTTGACCAGCTTGGCGACTTAGGTGGTATTTTTCACTTTGCATTGTTACGCCACCAAATCCACAACAACTATTAGTATCACTCATCTCATTTATGATATAAGCTTGTTTTAAAAGCTCTCTTGGCTCTTTCCAAATTCCTTGCATTTTCTTAGCGTGGCATGGGTCGTGATATGTGATTTTAGCTATCTTTTTATCTCTATTTCGCTCTTGTAAAATTTGGGCTAAATTTGTAAATTTCGCAAAATACTCAGTAGCTAAATATATATATTTGCTTATCTCTTTAGCTCTTTTTTTCCACTGCGGATCGCTATGAAAATAGTGTTCATAATCGACCTTTATCATCGCCGAACAGGTAGCTTCTGGTATGATGATGGCGTCTATTTTACCGCTATTTAAGAGCGTTTCAAAATACTCAATATTCTTTTTTGCTAGATAATCTACAGTGTTAAAATCTCCAGTAAAATAAGCTGGAGCCGAGCAACAGCCTTGAGATTTCATCAAATGGGCGTTGATTTTAAGCTCTTTTAATATCTTAAGTAGTCCTTCTCCTACTGATGTATATGCGTAGTTTCCCATACAGCCAATGAATATTCCAATGGTTTTATCTGATCCATTATCTATAAATTCAGTGTGTGAGTTTAAAAAGCTCTTTTTAGATGCAGTTGGTAAAAGACGCTCTTTTTTTAGCATTGGTAGATTAAATCTTGGGCTCATATTGCCATCTTTTATCTTAAATCCACAACTTTGAAATACATAGCCAAATCTAGCTGCTATATCCATAATTTTTCTATTTCTAAGTAGCCAAAAAAACACTCTTTTATACCACGAAATCCCAAATTTAGCCGCTATATCGGCTCTAGCATTTTCTATCATAGTATCAGTTGGTAATGATACAGGGCAGTCTTGAACGCAATTTGTACATAAAAAACAGCTCTCAAATATATCTTTTAAATTCTTATCAAGCTCGATTTCACCTCTATTATACGCTCCTAATAGATCTAAAAATCCCCTTGGACTTCTAACTTCATCGTGGCTAATTTTGTATATTGTGCAATTTGGCTTACACTTTCCGCATTTTACACATGCATCGCTAATCGCACTAAAATTATAGTTACTCATTTATCCTCTTTGTTTTATTAAACTTGCTTTTATAGCTTCTATAAAGGCGGTTCTAACTCCGGCTTCTTCTAGCTTACACACCCCTTCAATAGTCGTCCCAGCAGGTGAGCAGATACTATCTCTTATTAAGGCTGGGTGTCTATTTTCAATCAGTGTAGCAAAGCTATTAAATAGCCCACTTGTCATAGCCTGAGCGTCGCTAAGATTTAGCCCTGAGCGAACTGCGGCACTATTGATAGCATCAGCTACTAAGGCTAGGTATGCTGGGGCGCATCCACTAATGATACTTGCTGCATCAAAAGTAGCTTTTGAGTCAAATTTAACCGCCTTGCCAAATCCATTTAAAATTTGCTCTATTATCTCTATATTTCCACTTGCCATATATGGATTTATACTAGCTCTATCTTTAGCGGCGATATTTGGCAAACAAATAGCGTGATTTATGGCGTTTATAGCTTGGATTTGCTCTAAGCTAGTGCGAGCTAACACGCTAATTATCGAATTTGCTTTGCCATTTGCTATATTTTTAAACCACTCAAGCGCATTTGGCTTAATGGCTAATATGATATTTTTGTCATTTATATCATAATTTTTATCGATAATTTCTATATTAAATTCGCCACGCAAAGCCTCTAATCTACCGCTAAATCTCCCAGCTAATACAACCTCAAATCCAGCTGATTTTAGCCCATTAGCCATGGCTAGCCCCATATTTCCAGCACCAATTATGGTAATTTTCATCTTACTTCCTGTCTTAAAATAGAGACGCTACTTGGTAATTTTAAGCCATCTTTTATAGCGTTTGTTATGCTTTGTAAATCAAATTTAGTATGGTCAAATGCGACTACATAGCATATATCGCCAGATTTTAGATACCTATCTTTTCCATCTTCTTCATATCTTGTAGCGCCAATTGTGATTATCATCTCATTTGGGTAGTTTGCGTCGCTTAAAATTTTGGATAAATTCTCTAGCACAGCGTAATCTTGTTGAGTATTTAATTTATCTTTAATCCACTCAAGCAATTTTTCATAAAAATATGAGTAGCCACTTAGCTTGGCACACTCTCCATATCTGATAAATTCATTTGAGCTTTTTAAAAATGAAACCAAGCTATAGTTATCGCAGATCCCACCAATGCTAAATTTATCTATCTCAATCTCATTGCCAAGCCCTTTTGAGCCGGTGCTGAAGTTTTTCTTTTGAGAGATTTTAGTAGCGGTTTTATCATTTCTAACCGAAGCGTCATTAAATGCAGCAAATTTAAGCGGCTTAACGCTTTTGACCTTGCCATTTTCATACTCTAATTCGCATCTTAGGGCGATTTCTGGCTCCATTTGCACATTTAAATTCTCATTGCTAGGTAGATATAGATAGCTATTATCTATGCAATTTCTGCCTAAAAAGCCACTACTACCCTTTATATAAAATGGGAAAATCCCCTTTGGTGCGTATTCATCATCAGTTTTTACTAAGGCAAAATCACTAGCCTCACCAGCTTGTTCAAGATGTAAAGCGAAGTTTCCAGCTATCCCAAATCCTATATTTATACTCACAAAGTCTCCTTTAAACAGTCTTTGAAAAGCTATTATTAACGCCTTTAAATTTAGCCATATACTCATCAAAGCACATAGCGATATTTCGTATTAATAGCGTTCCAGTTTGGTTTATCTCAATTTTTTGATTACTAATATTCATAAACTGCTTTAGCTCACCTAGCTCATCTAACTCAGCTTTAAAATAGTCAAAAAAGCTAATGCCAAATTCACTCTCAACCCTTTTAATATCTAAAGAGAAATTCGCCATCAGCTCCATTATTACAAATTTTCTAAGCTTATCTTGATTGCTTAGATAAATTCCTTTTGAATTTGGTAATCTCCCAGCATCAATAGCAGCTTCGTAATTAACCATATCTTTGTGATTTTGTGCGTAGTAGTCATCGCCTTCGCCGATACTAGTAAGCCCCACGCCAATTAGTTGAGCTCCGCCTTTTGTAGTGTATCCTTGGAAATTCCTATGTAAGGAGCCATTGCTAAGAGCTTTAAATAGCTCATCGCTAGGCTTAGCGTAGTGATCCATACCGATCATTTTATAACCATTTTTTGGTAGATAATCCATAGTGTATTTTAGAATTTCAAGCTTAGTTTTTGGGCTTGGGAGCGTGGCTTCATCAAATTTTCTCATACTTTTTTTGATCCAAGGCACATGAGCGTAATTAAATATAGCAAATCTATCTGGATTTAGGCTAACTCCTAGCTCTAAAGTGCGTTTAAAACTCTCTAGATTTTGATATGGCAGACCATAGATGAGATCTGTATTCACGCTTAGCATTCCATATTTTCTAGCCAAATTTACCGCATTTTGAGTTATATTAAATGGCTGAATTCTATGGATCTCTTTTTGAACCTTTTCATCAAAATCTTGAACTCCAAAGCTTACTCTATTAAATCCATGTTTGCTAAGCACTTCTAGCTGCTCTTGATTTAAAAATCTTGGGTCTATCTCACAGCTTATCTCAGCATCATTTGTAAAGTTTTTAAAATATTTTTTTATGGATTTTATAAGCCTATCAAGCTCGCTAGCGCTATAAAAAGTCGGCGTCCCACCGCCAAAATGCATCTGGACAACGCTTCTTTTAGTATCTATGATGGTAGCTAAAATTTCAAGCTCACGCTCTAAATAATCCAAGTAGCGACTCATCTTATCGCTTTTGCTAGTGTAGATAACATTACAGCCACAAAAATAGCACGCCGAACGGCAAAATGGTAGATGAAAATATAGCGAAAGTGGCTTATCGCACTCTTTTAAACGCTTAATATACTCATCATAATCAAACTCATCGCTAAATTCCAAAGCCGTAGGGTAGCTTGTGTATCTAGGTCCTGGCTTAGAATACTTCACAAAAGCTTCAAAATCTACCATAATTACTCCTTATTAACAAGTGAGCGCATATCTAAAAATAGATTTGGGTGCTCTTTTTTAATCTTTGCTATGAGCTTATCTAAATTTGGCTCTTTTTTGTAGTTGGCTCTTTTTATCTCTTCGATTGCTACGCTCCAAACATCGCCAAAATCAATTGGTAAATTTTGTAAAATTGATCGCTCAAGCTTTAGCTCGAAATTCTCTTTTTGTGCGTTTTTTAACGCATTTATCAATGCTTCAAATAGCTCAGCTGGGACAAGAGCGCAAGGCTTATTGCCATTCATACCAAACCATGGCGCATCGAAATTTGCCCTGCCTTTATAGCTTAGCTTCATTTGATTATCTTCCATTGGCTCTAATTCAAAGGTTGTGCGACGCCTTTTGCTAATTCCTAGAGTTTGACTAATATTTTCTAAGTGGCTATTCATATCTCATCCTATCGCACCAGACCATAACTCCTTTTTGAGCGTGAAGTCTATTGTGAGCTTCTTTAAATATCTCATCAGCGTGAGCTTCAAACACACCATCGCTTACTTCATATCCCCTATAAGCTGGCAAGCAGTGTAAAAACACGGCTTTATCTTTGGCTAAGCTCATCATACTCTCATCTACGCAAAATCCAGCAAAATCAGCTACTTTTTTAGCCTTTTCATCCTCTTGACCCATAGAGACCCAAGTATCAGTAGTAACTACATCTACGCCATTTATAGCCTCTTTTGGATCGTTGTTTATTTTGATTATTGCGCCACTAGATTTGGCATTTTCTAAGGCTATGCTAGTTATCCATTGTGGCGCTTCATACCCTTTTGGTGTGGCAATTCTAAGCTCAAAACCAAGCTTAGAAGCAGCCATAAGCCATGAATTTGCCATATTATTTCCATCGCCTACATATGCAACTTTCATATTTTGGATATCTAAGCCAAGCTCATCTAGTGTTAATAAATCAGCCATCAATTGAACAGGATGAAAGTCATCGCTAAGCCCATTAATCACAGGAATACCGCTAAATTTAGCAAGCTCCACTAAATCGCTTTGTTTATAAACCCTAGCCATAATCATATCTACCATACCACCAAGCACTCTAGCAGTATCTTTGATAGGCTCCCCACGACCTAGCTGTATATCACGACTACTTAAAAATAGAGCTTTTCCGCCAAGTTGCTGTATGCCAACTTCAAAGCTCACTCTAGTTCTAGTTGAGCTTTTCTCAAAAATCATAGCCAAAAATTGATCTTTTAAATATGGTTTATAATCCTTATTTAACGCCTCTTTTTTAATATCTTTAGCAATGTTTAAAATATCTAAAATTTCATCTTTGCTTATATCATTTAGAGTCAAAAAGTGTCTCATATCTATCCCTTGTTTGAATTTAATATCTTCGCAACCTCTTTGGCATGATAGCTGATAATTAGATTAGCCCCAGCTCTTTTAAATGCTATCATCGTCTCCATCATCACACGCTCATAATCAATCACTCCAGCCTTAGCTCCAGCCTTTAAGAGTGCATACTCGCCACTTACATTATACACGCAAAGCGGTAGTTTAGTTCGCTCTTTTATATCTCTTATAATATCTAGATATGCTAAAGCTGGTTTAACCATCAAAATATCAGCACCTTGAGCCTCATCTTCTAAGCTCTCACCAATTGCCTCAAGCCTATTTGCTGGATCCATTTGGTAGCTTTTTCTATCGCCAAAGCTTGGAGCGCTTTGTGCAACATCTCTAAATGGTCCATAATATGCTGAGGCGAATTTAGTTGAATAGGACATAATAGGCAAATTCACATAACCATTCTCATCTAAAGCTTTACGCAAAGTGTAGATTATCCCATCCATCATTCCACTAGGTGCTATCATATCAGCTCCAGCTTTTGCGTGGATAAGGGCTTGTTTGGCTGAAATTTCAAGCGTAGCATCATTATCCACAGAGCCACATTTATAATCCAAAATCCCGCAATGCCCATGATCTGTATATTCACAAAAGCATAGATCAGTAATCACAAAAAGCTTTGGAAATTTCTCCTTAATAGCTCTTAGCGATCTAGCAATTATCCCATTTTCATCTAAAGCATCGCTACCTATGCTATCTTTTAAATTTGGAATTCCAAATAAAATTATGGATTTTATCCCTAAATTTATAATCTCTTCACACTCTTTTAAAATCTCATCTAAACTCATTTGAAATACGCCAGGCATAGAGCTTATCTCATTTTTTATCCCTGTGCCCTCAACTACAAAAAGCGGATATATAAAATCATCAATAGATATTTTATTCTCTCTTACCATTGCCCTTAAAGACTCATCTAATCTTAATCTTCTATATCTTTTAAACATAATAATTCTCCTATAAATTCGGTCATTATAGCAAAATTTAATTTAATCAAAAATAATTGATTTTGTTTAAATTTAATCGCAAATGTTACAATTAAAATAAAAAACAGAGGTAAAAAAATGAATATAGAGGTATCACAAATTGCAAATTTGCCAACTAAATTTGGTAATTTTAAGATAAAAGCGTATAAGGAAAATCATAAAGAGCATCTAGCTATATTTACTTCAAATTTAGGCGAGATAGTAAATTTACGCGTCCATTCAGAGTGCCTTACAGGCGATGCTTTAGGGAGTAAAAAGTGCGATTGTGGTGAGCAGCTAGAATCTGCATTAAAGTATATCGCAAATAATGGTGGTATGGTTATTTACCTGCGTCAAGAAGGTAGAAATATAGGATTATTAAATAAAGTAAATGCTTATAATCTCCAAGACTCTGGATTAGATACCATACAGGCTAATCATCAGCTAGGATTTAAAGCTGATGAGAGAACATATGAGATAGTGGATTTTATCTTAAATGATTTTGGGATTAAGGGGGTAAATTTGCTAACTAATAATCCATTAAAACTCTCTAGCCTAAAGAGTAAAATCATAAGCCGAATTCCAATCCAAATAACGCCAAATGAGTATAATAAAGATTATCTAAGTATCAAAAAAGAGCAGATGGGACATATGCTATGAGTGAGAATTTTTGGCACAATGTAGCCAAATTCGATGAAATTTTAAAGAAATTTAATAAAATTCATAGTCTTACAAATTATAAAGATATTAAGCCAGTAGCCCTTGATAGCATAGCTCCAGTGGAATTTCTAGGCTTTGAGCCTAGGGTTTGTGTGGATGTGGGTAGTGGGGCTGGATTTCCAGCGATATTTTTGGCTATGATTTGGCAGGAGTGTGAATTTCATCTATATGAGCCAATTGCGAAAAAATCAAGCTTTTTGACCTACGCAACGCTAAATTTAGCCCTTAAAAATGTATCTATCCATAGCGGTAAGATAGAGGATTGTCAAAAGATTAAAGCTGATTTGATAACATCTAGAGCGGTGATGAAGGCGGTTGATTTGATTAAAATTTGCCAAGGATTTTATGATGAGAGTAGCACATTTTTACTCTATAAAGGCTCAAATGCGAAATTTGAGATAGATGAGCTAAAATGTGATAAGAATATCTATCAAAAAGATGATAGAAACTATGTAGTTTTAAAGGGTTTAAATGCTATCTAAAATTATAATATTTATATTAATAATAGCCATAATTTACTTTTTTATCATTCCTAAATTTAGGGGTAAAAAGCCTAGAAATGATGGCGATAATTTCGTTGAGTGTAGTAAGTGCGATACATTTGTAGAGTTAAAAGATAGTGTGCTAAAAGATGGGAAATATATCTGTAAGGAGTGTTTAAAATGATTATAATTGGTAGTGATTTTATAGCTTATGAGCCGGTATTTTTAAGCAAATTTGAGTTAAAAAATTTAAACTCAAAGTGTAATTTTATCATAGTTTCTAACATTAAAGAGGCGTTAATAGCCAATGCTAATGGGGTTAAATTTATAGTATGTGATACTTTAAAATTAGCCAAAAAGCTACAAAAATTAGCCAATCACTATCTATTTGATAGCAAAATCGCCTTAATAATCAGTAGCGATGAAGAGTTGCAAAAAGCAGCCAAAAAGCAAATTGACGCTGTCATTTACAAAAGTGCCATAAGGGGATAGTATGGAGATATTTAAAACTGCGTTTTTCATGGTAGCACTTATGCTACTTTTTATCATCGTTGGTGGTATGATTGGCGGGACTGGCGGAATGGTTGTCGCATTTTGTATCGCAGCGGCTATGAATTTCTTTAGCTATTTTTATAGTGATAAGCTCATTTTAAAAAGATATAATGCTATGGAGATTGACCCATCTCATCAGCTATATCATATCACTCACAAACTATGCTTAAAAGCTGGTTTAGAGCTACCAAAGCTATATATTATTAACGACCCAACTCCAAACGCATTTGCCACTGGACGCAACCCTTCAAATGCGGCTGTAGCCTTGACTACTGGGCTAGTTGATATGCTAAATAGCGATGAGATCGCATCAGTTATAGCTCACGAGCTAGGTCATATAAGGCATTATGATATTTTGACTGGCTCTATTGCGGCAGTTTTTGCTGGGGCGATAGCGATTTTAGCAAATTTCGCTCAATTTGGAGCCATGCTAGGAAGTAATCAAAATCGCCAAAATCCGCTTTTGATAATTGCTCTAGCTATAATAATGCCACTAGCAGCTACTATAATTCAGATGAGTATCTCACGCTCAAGGGAGTTTGAAGCAGATAAATTCTCAGCTTTAATAACTAGTCCAAATGATCTAGCTAGCGCTCTTTTAAAGCTAGAAAATAGCAACCAAAAAGCAGTAGTAAGAAACGCTAACGAGCAAACTGCTCATATGTTTATAATAAGTCCATTTAGTGGGGGTATCGCAAGTGGAATATCTAATCTCTTTCGCACTCATCCTACAACTAAGCAAAGAGTGGATAGATTAAGAGAGTTAAATTATCAAAGCCCAGCTAAAAGGTATTTTAATAGCTAATGGAGAATTTAGAAAAAGAGCGAAAATCTATCCGTTATAAGCTTATTTTTATATTGATTTTAGCAGCTTTTGTGGATTTTATAATCACCTTAGCCCTTTGGCTTTTTGATCCTTTTTTGGCTATAATCGGCGGACTTTTGGCGGGGCTTTGGATATATTTTTGGTTTAAATTTAAATTTTTTGCTAAATTTGAACTAGGATTAAAAGATAGATTAAGAGATGAGATAATCAAAGAGCTAAATTTAAATAAAGTAGATGATAATCTACCATCTATAAATAGCCATTTTAACCATATTGTAAGTAGTGTTAGCGAGTTTGGATTGTTTAGTTTAAGTGGCTTTAGTGTGCGTGATATATGCGTAAAAAGCACAGATGAAATGCTATTTTATGGTATATTAATCAGCGGAAAAATTAGTAAAAATATAGAGCCTAAAGAGAGTTTATTGGGCTATAAAAGTAGCTATTTTATAGATGATGGCTATTTGAGCTTATATATTCATACAGACGCTGATACCATAGTAGCAAATTTGAAAACACCTCTAAATATTAGCTACAAAAGTGCTATGGATAATATAAAAGAGATTATAAAGATTATAAATCAGCTTGATTAGATACCTAGCAAATGTGGCAAATATATCCAAACACGCAAGATATAAATACCCGAGTTAAGGCCAAGCGATCGCAAGTAATTTTACTATTCTTTTTTGTAAATTTTTAAATGGGCAAAATTTTATAATATTAATATTATATTTAACTTAAATTCAATATTTAAAATAATGAAATTAAGAATTATTTTGTATAATCAGCTATTTTATTTAAGGTAAATATATGTTTTCAAGCTTTTTTAAGAGTAAAAAATGGGCTTTTTGGGCTTATGGCGGACTTTTGGTTATTATCATATCTTTGATATTTCAAACTAGGTTAAATGTGGCTATAAATGATTGGTATAAGGACTTTTACGACATTATGCAAAATGTCAAAGAGCATAGTGTAGATGAATTTTGGGAGCAAATTTATAGATTTTTATTAATTGCTATGCCATATGTGATTATCGCTACTATTACTACTTTTTTTGCTAGTCATTGGGTTTTTAGGTGGAGAGAGGCTATGACATTTGGCTATCTTAATAAATGGCGAGAGTGTGAGTATGATATAGAAGGCTCTAGCCAAAGAATGCAAGAAGATGTCTATAGATTTGCTAAGATTACTGAAACCTTAGGGCTACAAGTATTAAAAGCTTTAATGATATTAATAGCGTTTATTCCAGTCTTGTGGGGGCTTAGTAGTGGGGTGGATTTGCCATATTTAAGGGATATTCCAGGCTCTTTAGTCTGGATAGCCTTAGCTGTTAGCATAGGTGGGCTTATAGTATCTTGGTTTGTAGGGATTAAGCTACCAAAACTAGAGTATAATATCCAAAAAAGCGAAGCCGCATTTAGAAAAGAGCTAGTTTATGCTGAAGATGATAAGATTAATTATGCTAGTTTTGAGAGTGTATTGAGCCTATTTACTGGTCTTAGATTTAACTATTATAGATTATTTTTACACTATGGATACTTTAATGTTTGGCTTATTTCATTTTCGCAATTTATGGTAATTGTGCCATTTATAATTATGGGAAATGGGCTATTTAGTGGGGTTATTACGCTTGGAGTTTTAATCCAAGTTAGCAATGCATTTAGCCAAGTTCGCAGTAGCTTTAGCGTATTTATAGATAATTGGACGACCATTACAGAGCTTAGAAGCATACATAAAAGGCTTGATGAATTTGAGAAAAAT
Source organism: Campylobacter sp. RM19073 (assembly GCF_024723495.1). Taxonomy (NCBI): domain Bacteria; kingdom Pseudomonadati; phylum Campylobacterota; class Epsilonproteobacteria; order Campylobacterales; family Campylobacteraceae; genus Campylobacter; species Campylobacter sp. RM19073. Next base: position 26,388 of record NZ_JANQCT010000010.1, read on the forward strand.
ATCAAATTCAATTAGTTTTAAATTCAAATTTGATATAATCCTAGCCTATTTTAAAGTAAAGGAAAAGCGTATGCCAAAGATGAAATCTGTTCGCGGTGCAGCTAAACGCTTTAAAGTTGGCAAAAATAAGATAAAAAGAGGCTCAGCATTTAGAAGCCATATCTTAACTAAAATGTCACCTAAGCGTAAAAGAGACTTAAGACAATCTCAATATGTAGATAGCACAAATGTCTCAGCTGTTAAAAAGATGCTTTGTATATAAGTTTTTGACGATTTAAGTCATTCTAACCTCCCTTATTATGGGGCAAGTTCCGAATTTGGACGCCAATTTGTAAAGGATAAATATGGCAAGAGTTAAAACAGGTGTTGTAAGACGCCGCAGACATAAAAAAGTTCTAAAACTAGCTCGTGGATTTTATAGTGCTAGACATAAGCACTTTAGAAAAGCTAAAGAGCAATTAGAAAGAAGTTTAGTATATGCGTATCGTGATAGACGCGCTAAAAAGCGTGATTTCCGCAGATTGTGGATTATCCGCATTAATGCAGCGTGCAGATTAAATGATATAAGCTACTCAAGATTTATAAATGGTCTTAAAAAAGCAAATATCGAATTAGATAGAAAAGTCTTGGCAAATCTAGCTATGAATGACTCAGCAGCATTTGCTAGCATTGTAGCAGAAGTTAAAAAAGCTTTATAATCTTCGCCTAGCAAAAGCTAGGCTTTTTAATGTATTCAGATTTAATATCCTATTTAGATCCTAGTTGGCAAGAGCTTTTAAAAGATGAGCTAAATAGCCAAAATTTTGCTAGTATAATTGAGTTTTTAAATTCGCAAACCGCCATAATCTACCCACCAAAAGAGCTTATATTTAACGCTTTTAATCTATGTAAAATAGAGAATTTAAAGGTGATAATAATCGCTCAAGATCCATATCATAATCCTAATGAGGCGATGGGATTAGCCTTTAGCGTCCCTGATGGTATAAAAATTCCACCAAGTTTAAAAAATATATTTAAAGAGCTTATAGATGACTTAGATGCTGATATATTAAGTAGTAGAAGTAGCGATCTATCTAGCTGGGCTAGGCAAGGGGTTTTGCTCTTAAATAGTGCTTTAACAGTAGAGAAAGGCCACCCCGCATCGCACTCTAAGATTGGTTGGCAAAGCTTTATAAATGGAGTTATCAGTACTATAAATTCTAAATTTACCAACTGCGTTTTTATGCTTTGGGGCAATCACGCAAGAGCTTTGGCTCCACTAATAGACCCAAAATCCCATCTAATCTTACAAGCTGCCCATCCAAGTCCATTAGCAAGGGGAGCATTCTTTGGCTCTAGGCATTTTAGCAAGTGTAATGACTATCTATTAGCTCACGCCAAAACGCCAATTGAGTGGCTAAAATAGCTTTATCAAGCCATCACGACCCCATCGCCTTTGATAATCTCTCCAATAATGTATCCATCGCTATTTGCTAAGATGTGATCTACCTTATCCTTTGATACTACTAGCACCATTCCAACACCGCAGTTAAATGTCCTATCCATCTCGCTTTGCTCTACGCTTTTAGCGATTAGATTAAATATATTTGGTGTTTTTATAGAGCTTCTTTGCACTTTTGCCCCAAGCCCTTTAGGTAAAACTCTAGGGAGATTTTCGACTATTCCGCCACCAGTGATATGCGCCATTGCGTTTATGCTATCTTTAAGACGCAAAAACTCATCTACATAAATTCTAGTAGGCTCTAAAAGCGTCTCTAAAAGCGTCTTGCCTTCAAATTCGCCACCTAAATTTAACTTCTCTTTTTTGATAACTGCACGAGCTAGGGAGTATCCATTAGAGTGTAGCCCTGAGCTTGGAAGCGCTATTAAAATATCGCCTTCATTTACAAATTTAGTTCTATCAATCTCATCTTCTTCAGCCACCCCCACAGCAAAACCAGCTAGATCAAAATCCCCTGAGCTATACATACTAGGCATTTCAGCAGTCTCTCCGCCGATTAGGGCGCATCTAGCTATTACGCAGCCTTTGGCAATTCCGCTTACTACCTCTTTTGCTGAGTTTATATCTAATTTTCCAGTTGCATAGTAATCTAAAAAAAACATAGGAGTAGCAAAATTGCATATTAAATCATTAACGCACATCGCTACTAAATCAATACCCACGCTACCTAGCTTACCGCTATCTATGGCTAGGCGTAGCTTCGTGCCGACCCCATCAGTAGCTGCTAGAAGAGTTGGCTTTTTGTATCCGCTAGGAAGTCTAAAGGCTCCAGAGAATGAGCCTATACCGCCTATGACATTTGGCGTTAGAGTTGATTTGACAAATGGCTTAATACCATCTACAAAGCTATTACCAGCATCTATATCCACGCCTGCTTCTTTATAACTTATCATTTTTCACCTCTTTTGAATTTCATCATTTTAGCAAATTTGAACTTATTTTTGACTAACGCTATCTAGCAAATAGGCAATATGCTGCCAGCTAAATCCACTTGCCTGGCTTAGTCCAATCTCACAGGTGCTAGAGTTGCTAAATCCGATATTTACTGCACTATTTTGATAAAATCTTTTAAATTTAGTAGTGGCGTGTAAGTTTAATTTAGGCGTAAAAAACCCCTTATACCCAGCAAAACCACAACAAGCCGTATTCTCATCTATCCAAATTTGCCCATTAGTACAAAGCTTAGCTAGGCTAGTCATAACGCTATTAAGACCTAGCTTTTTACTAGCACACATTGTGTATAGTCCAATTGCGTTATTTGCTTTAGAAATAGATATTTTTGGAGCAATAAATTTAAGCAAATACTCACTCAAATCATAAATTTCAAATCTATCTTTAAGCGATTTTATCAGCTCATAAGAGCAAGCACCGTGATCTATCACCACAGGATATTTGCCATCATTTGTAGCGACTTTTAAGATATCGATATTTTTAGCTCTATTTAGCTCTTTTGTATCTGGATAATTGGTAAAGACTTTCCCGCAGCACATATCATTAATCTCATTTGGATAGATCACATTTATCTTAGCTTTTTTACACAAAGACTCAAAAACCTCTTGGATAGAGCGTTTGTCATTTAAATTTTGATTTGGGGCAAAAGATCTATTTAGACAACTTGAAAAATATACCACACTTTCATTAAATCCATAGTTTTTATCCATCAATTTATAGCTATTTTTGCGTGGGAGATACTCTCTTAAGACAGGGGTTTTGATAATCTCATTTGCTTTAAATGATAGCTTTCTTATCATATTTGTGTTTAATAAATTTGATGCTGCAAGAGCGAATTTAGCCCCATTTATCGTTGCGCTAAAATTTGAGCTTGTTAATTGAGCGATTTTTTTGCTTGTATCACTTGCGTTAGCCACTCTTTCATTTAGGGCTAAATTTGCTGTATTTAACCCCACAGGGCATAACTCTTCACACATAGAACAGGCCGCACAACTCTCATTTAAGAAGTATTTTGCTCCATCTTTTAGCTCTTTTAATAGCTTTTTACTAGCCTTATCACTCAAAGCTCCTAGCCTTTGCATTTCTCGTTTTAAGGCTATTCTTTGGCGTGGGCTTAGGGTTAGTTTGTTAGATGGGCAGTTTTTCTCACAAAATCCACACTCCACGCAATCATCAAATTCATTTCCTATAAGGGCTGATTGTTTGATATTCTTTTTATATATCTCTTTATCGTTTGTGATTATTACATCTGGATTGATTAGGGTGTGTGGGTCAAAAATTTCTTTGATTTTTCTATTTATCTCATAGGCTTTTGCTCCCCACTCTAGCTCTACAAATGGTGCTACCATTCTACCTGTACCATGCTCAGCTTTGATACTTCCACCAAAGTTTGATACCATCACAGACATATCTTCAACCAAATTCGCAAAGCTTTGAAATTCACTATTTTTGCTTAAATCTGGCGTGATGATAAAGTGTAAATTACCTGCTAATGCGTGGCCAAAAATTATAGCACTATCTTCAAATCCATGCTTTTTAAATAGCTCTTGTAAGCTCTTTATCCCATCTCCAAGGTCTTTTATCTCAAAGCATATATCCTCAGTGATTACGCTACTACCTGGTCTTTTAGCCGTAGCAGCAATCGGAAATATCCCTTTTCTAATCTTCCACCAATTAGCAAATTCACTCTCATCAAAGCTAAATTTCATCTCTTGACTAGTTGGATAATCTTTGATCGCATCTTTTATCTTTTGAATTTGCTCATTTAATCTATCTTGAGAGTTATTTTGGCTCTGGATCAAGATACAGACTTCACCATCTTTAATATCAGGCAAAATCTCGCTCACGCCTTTAAATTTAGAAGCAGCCTTAAGTGAGCCATAGTCCATAATCTCAGCACTTGAGATTTCGCTTTCAAATTTAGCCAAAATCTCCACAACCTTAGCCGCTTTTAAGATATCATCATAAAACAAAAGCGCACAGGCTTTGAATTTCTCATCATCCACGCACTCTAATTCTACGCTACTTACAAAGCCTAAAGTCCCCTCACTACCGATAAATAGATGAGTGATAATATCGATTGGGTCGCTATAATCTAAAAGGGCATTAATGCTATAGCCGGTTGTGTTTTTGATCTTATATTTTCGCCTTATAAGCTCACAAAGCTCAGTATCAGCTAGTATTTGAGAGCGTAAATTTAGAATTTGCTCTATTAAATCCTTATGGCTATTTCTAAAACTAGCTACACTTAGGGCATCAGAGCTATCAAGCGTAGTCCCATCGCCTAAAATTACTCTAATGGATTTTAGCGTGTTATATGAGTTTTGCTTGACCCCACAGCACATTCCGCTTGAATTATTATTAACAATTCCGCCTATTTGCGCTGCGGCTATGGTGGCAGGATCGGGGCCGATCTTTTTGCCTAGCGGTTTTAGGGCTTTATTGGCATTTTCGCCGATAACCCCACAACCTAAATTTATAGAGTTAGCATCTCTACTAACCCTCATATGATCCCAGCTAAAATCCAAACATACTAGCACCGTATCACACGAGCTTTGACCGCTTAGGCTAGTCCCAGCACCTCTAAAACATAGTGGAGTGTTAAATTTGCGAGATAGTTCAAAAGCTTTTATAATCTCACTTTCACTTTTTAGCATTAAAACTAATTTTGGTATATATGAGTAGCAAGAGGCCTCCACGCCATAGCAAAAACGGCGTAAATAATCTTTATAAACCCTACCATCAAAGAGCTTAAAAGCAGCCTTATAAAACCCTTTATAATCTTGCATAATGGATCCTTTTGTATCTAAAATTTGGCTGATTTTAGCAAATTTGAACTTATTTTATGCTAATATAGCCAAACTTTATTTAAGGAAAATAAGATGGCAAACTATCCAAAAGCAATTGGTCCATATAGTGCTTATAGAGTGGTTGGAAATTTAGTATATTGTAGCGGTCAAATTCCACTAGATCCAGATAGTGGCGAGGTAGTAGGAAGTGATATTAAATCCCAAACTACTCAAGCTTTAAAAAATGTCGGTGGGATTTTAGAAGAGTTAAATTTGAGTTATAAAAATGTAGTTAAAACCACAATATTTTTAACTGATATTGCTGAGTTTAGCCAGATGAATGAAATTTATGCTGAATTTTTCACTCAGCCATATCCAGCTAGAAGTGCCGTAGCGGTAAAAGAGCTACCAAAGGGCGTTAAGGTAGAAGTAGAGGTTATAGCTTCAATTGAGTGATTTTAAAAATGCTATAGTGATAACTGGGGTTATAGGAAGTGGCAAAAGCACAGTTGTAAATCTACTAAGAGTTTATGGATTTAGTATAATTGACGCTGATGAGATAGCTCATAAGGTGCTTGATGAGTCTTCTAGCATTATCGCAAGTAAATTTGGAAGTGAATTTGTAAGCGATAATAGGGTTGATAGAAAGAGCCTTGGTAAATTGATTTTTAGCGATTCTAAGGCTAAAAAGGAGCTTGAAAATATCCTTCATGATAGGATCAAAGAGCAGATATTTAGCAAGGCAAATAATCTTGAGAGTAGCAATTATCCATATTTTATAGATCTACCCTTATATTTTGAAAAATCGCCAGTTTATGATGAATTTCAAAGCGTTTGCGTAGTCTATGCCCCAAGGCAAATTTGTATAGAGCGGATAGTATCACGAAATAATCTAACTTTAAAAGAGGCAAAAGAGCGGATAAATCAGCAAATTAGCATAGATAAAAAGCTAAAATTTGCCACCTATGTAATCGATAATAGCTTAGATTTAAAACATTTAAATCTAGAAGTAGATAAGTTTATCTTAGCTCTAAAAGCTAAATACCAAACCTTAAAAATTTAGAGGAATACATGAAAAGCAAAATTAGCGTTTGCATATTAGTTAAAAACGCTCAAAATACCATTAAAGAGTGCTTAGAATCCTTAAAAAGCTTTGATGAGATTATCTTGCTTGATAATGAAAGTAGTGATGATACCTTAAAAATTGCTAATGAATTTAAGTCCAAATTTGAAAATCTTAAAATATACTCTAGCGAATTTATCGGCTTTGGGGCGCTTAAAAATTTAGCCATTAGCTATGCTAGGAATGAGTGGATTTTTAGCATTGATAGCGATGAGGTTTTGGAGGCTAAGGCGATAGACGAGATAGGAAATTTAAGCTTAAATCCGCAAAATATCTACGCAATGCCTAGAAAAAATCTTTATAAAGGTCAGTGGATTAAGGCGTGTGGATGGTATCCAGATTATGTGCTAAGGCTATTTAATAAAAATCAGGCTAAATTTAATAGCAATTTTATCCATGAGAGCCTAGAGAGCAAAGATTTAAATATTGTAAAGCTTAAAAATGGATTAAGGCACTATGCCTATAATGATATTTACTCGCTTATAGAGAAAATGCAGCGATACTCCACCCTATGGGCACAGCAAAATAGTGGCAAAAATAGCTCCATATTTAAAGCAGTTTTACACGGGGGATTTAAATTTGTGCGAGATTATGCCTTTAAAAAAGGGTTTTTGTATGGATATAAGGGCTTTGTGATTAGCTTTTGTAATGCTCTTGGGGCGTTTTTTAAGTATGCAAAACTCTATGAATTAAACAGCAAAAAGCCAAGTGTGAGCCTTATTATTACCACTTATAATAGTGAAAAATATTTAGAGCAGGTTTTAAAAAGCGTTCAAAATTTGGACTATTTGCCTATGGAGGTTTTGATAGCTGATGATGGAAGTGGCGTGGCTACAAAGAATTTAATCGAGAGATTTAAGAGTAATTTTCCTTGTAAGTTAAGGCATATTTGGCAAGAAGATAAGGGGTTTAGATTGAGCCAAATTCGCAATAAGGCTATTAATAGTGCAGTTGGTGAGTATATTATCAATATTGATGGGGATATGATTTTAGAGCCAAATTTTATCTTAGACCATCTTAAATTTGCTAAGAAAAAGCAGTTTTTACAAGGCTCAAGAGTGGTGCTAGATGAGAGCCAAACTACCTCTATAATGCAAGGGGTGGAGCATGCAAGCGAGATTAAAAACTTTAAATCTAAACGCAATGCTTTGCTGGCAAATCTCATCTATAAAAACTCGGCCATTAGGGCAAATTTCTTTAATAAAAAGGATTTTATAAAAGGAATTAGAGGCTGTAATATGAGCTTTTATAAGAGCGATTGCTTGGAGATTGGTGGATTTAATGAGAATTTCATTGGTTGGGGAAGGGAGGATTCTGAGTTTGTGGCGAGATTTTTATTTAGTGGTGGGGAGCTTAGACGGCTAAAATTTTTTGGAATTGCCTACCATCTATACCACGCTGAAAATAGCCGTGCTATGCTAGAAGAAAATCATCAAATTTACCTAAAAACCATAAGAGAAAAGCGGGTTAAATGGCGATAAAACTATTATTAACCATCGGTGATATTACTATTAAAGGTGGTGCTGAGAGAGTTGTAACTAATCTAGCAAATGCCTTTGTGGAAGCTGGGCTAGATGTGGAGATTTTAAGCTTTTATAAAGGCGAGATAAATGAGGCCTTCAAGCTTGATAGTAGGGTGAAATTAAGATACTTGCATAAGGTCTCATTTGATAAAAAGCGTAAAAATTTGCTTTATAAGCTCTTTTATAAATTTATTGAGAGTTATATTTTAAAGCGGGATTTTAAAGATAAGGATTTTGTAATTTTTAATAACTCTCCCCATTTTCCGCTATTTAAGAATAAAAATACTAAATATATAAGGGTTAATCATACAGCATCAAAGGGGCGTTATCTGAAGCGATATGATTATTTTGATACTTTGGTGCTTATAGCCTCTGGAGAGATTGATTTTTGGCAAAATCATCATAAGAATATCTGCGTTATCCCAAATTTCATCCCAAATATCTCAAATTTAAACACAGATTACTCTCAAAAAATCGTGCTTTCTATGGGTCGTATGACAAATATAGATGAAAAAGGCTTTCTACGCTTAATTGATATTTGGAAATTAATCCAAGATGGCAATGAATTTAGTGATTGGAAACTCCACATTGTAGGCGATGGAGAGTTAAAAGATCAGATAAAAACTAAGATAGATAATCTAAATTTAACTAACTCTATAGTGTTAAAACCATTTACTACTGAAGTTGAAAAAGAATACCTAAGCTCTAGCATATATGCTATGACAAGCCACTTTGAAGGGTTTGGAATGGTATTAATAGAGGCTCAGTCTTATGCCTTGCCAACCATATCATTTGATATTGCCACAGGTCCAAGTGATATTATAGAAGATGGCAAGAGTGGATATTTAATAGAAGATAATAATCTAAACGAGTATACAAATAAATTAAAAGCATTGATGAAAGATGAGAGCTTAAGAGCAGATATGGGAGCAAAAAGCAAAGAGATAGCTAAAGATAAATTTAGCAAAGAAGTTGTGATGAAGCAGTGGATGGAGATATTTGGGGAGATTAAAAATATATAATTTAGCCTATCATTTAAGCCCCGCTTTATATCGCTATATGCGGGGTATGTAAAATTAAATTAGCAACACCTTGAGCTACCTGCTCCATACTTTTGCTCTAAAGCCTCTTTGAAAAACTCTCTTTGGCTTTTTGGCGTTTGGTTTGGATGAAATTTATGCATATACTCTACATATTTATCATAGCTAGGCATTCCCACTAGCAAGTGGGAAAACCTATCGATTTTTTTGTAAAATGCTGCGATTTTGCTTAAAATTTGCATATTAGCCCCTTAGTGAGCACATCCGCAGTGATGAGCATTACAACCAGCTTTGCCCTCATAATCTTCAGCTTTAAGATATGGAGATTCTGCTAGTGGGATTAATGGCTCTTTGCCGCTTATTGCCCTAGCAACCACTCTTAAAGTAGCGATTAAGACAATGATGGTAATACCCATAAATACCGCACATAAGATAGCGTTAATTAGATTATTTCTAGCTACTTGATTGGCTGATTTATACGCTTTTTCAGCTGCTACTAGCTGTGCATCATCAAGGGTGCCAGACTCTATTTTAGCCATTAGATCGGTGGCTTTTTTGCTATTGTTTTGGTATGCTGCGACATGGCTTACTGAGTCGTGAACTCTCTCCCCATTAGCTGGAAGTAGCTTTTGAACGCCTGCACTCATAGTTGATATTAATACCCACGCAACTGGGAGTATCACAACCCAAGCTAGTTTGCCACGATTCATTTTAAACAATACACTAACTGCTAAAAGCAAGGCAATACCAGCTAGAAGTTGATTACTTACACCAAATAGCGTCCATAGTGCTTTTACGCCACCTGTTGGGTCAGTAATACCCATATATAATATTGAGCCCCAGCCAGCCACGCATAGAAGAGTTGCTATTAAGCCCATTGGCACTGAGCTGATATTTGCCATTGGTTTATAGAAATTGCCTAAAACATCTTGAACCATAAATCTTCCAGCCCTAGTGCCTGCATCAACGGCTGTTAGGATAAATAGGGCTTCAAATAAAATAGCAAAGTGATACCAAAATGCCATTGTACCTTCTAAGCTTGGCATTTTAGAGATTAATACAGCAAAGCCAAGAGCAAAGGTAGGAGCGCCGCCCGTTCTGCTTAGAATGCTTGGTTCGCCAACATCTTTAGTAAAGGCTAAGATATTTTGCTCTATCATCTCTGGAGTGATTTTGATAATATCTCCAGCAAATGAATTTATACTAGCTGCTGCTGCTTTAATGCCTGCTAGATAGCTTTGAGTAGCTTCGCCTTGGAATACCCCAAATATCTCCTCAGCGCCTCTAGCTGCTGATATAGCTTCATTTGTTCCTAGACCAGCTGGTGCTACATTGATAGCAAAGTATAGATCTGGAGTTATGATAATAGCTGCGATTAACGCCATTACGCCAACTGCTGACTCCATAAGCATTGAGCCATATCCTACCATCTTAGCGTGGCTTTCCTTTTCTAGCATTTTTGGAGTTGTTCCGCTAGAGATTAGAGCGTGAAATCCGCTAATTGCACCACAAGCGATAGTTATGAATAAAAATGGAAATAATTTACCAGCAAACACTGGCCCAGTGCCATCTGTGAATTTAGTTACCATCGGCATTGCTACTTGGATATTTTGGTTTCCAGCAAAATCTCCTAAACCAAGATAGACTATAACTAACGCCATTGCAAATATAACGCCAATTTTAAGGAAAGTAGATAGGTAATCCCTAGGAGCTAGAAGTAGCCATACTGGCAAGATCGCCGCTACAAAACCATAGCCAATAGTGATAAATGCTAAATTTACTGGAGTGATGGTAAATATATCTGCCCAGTATGGATCAGCTGCTACATAGTGTCCGCCCCAAAGTGAAAGTAGCAACATAATAAAGCCAAAAATCGAAGCCTCTCCGATTCTACCAGGACGCACAAATCTCATCCAAATTCCCATAATAACAGCAATTGGCAAGGTCATAGCAATGGTAAATAATCCCCACGGAGACTCAGCCAAAGCATTTACAACAACCAAAGCAAGAATGGCTACAATAAGCATCATAATGCCTAAAATTCCAATCATAGCTACAGTTCCAACGCCTTTGCCAAGCTCCATTTTTATCATCTCACCAAGACTTTTACCATCTCTTCTAGTAGATAGCCATAAAACCACAAAGTCATGAACCGCCCCAGCAATAACAACCCCTACAACAAGCCAAATCATACCAGGCAAATAGCCCATTTGAGCTGCTAAAATTGGCCCTACTAGCGGTCCAGCCCCAGCAATGGCCGCAAAGTGGTGGCCAAATAGAACAATTTTGTTAGTTGGGACAAAGTCTCGTCCATCATTTTTCACAACTGCTGGAGTGGCTCTTTTATCATCAAGGCCTAAGACCCTTTGAGCTATGTATTTAGCGTAAAATCTATACGCTATTGAGTAGATACACACAGCAGCTACCACAAACCACAGGGCATTAACCGTTTCGCCCCTATCGATAGTTAGCTTAGCAAATCCAAGCACTGCCAAAAATACAACCGTAGCCCAGATAACTATGCTTAGCACTTTTTTATTCATATTGCCTCCGCTAAATTATTTTTTGGATTTTCAGATTTTAGCATATTTGAGAGCAAAATATAGGCTAAAGTGTATAAAATAGAAATATAAATTTAAATTATGTTACGATTTTACACATTAAGGGTAAATTATAAAGAAATTTGGCATATTTGATAAAATTTTGGCTTTAGATTTAATTTTTAGATTATAATTTTGGCTAATTTTTAAGATGAAATTTAAATTTAATCATATATCAAGTTGTAAATCAAAATTTTAAAATTTAATATATTTATTTAAGTTAATTATAATATAAGCTTTAAATAGCTAATTTATGGCTTTTAAATTTATATTTTAAACTATACAAATTTAGAAATTTGGAATTAAATTTAATAAATAATAAATTTTATTCATCAATTTCTTAAACAAAAAATTAATTTTATTATAATATTGATTAGATGGCAGTGTTTTGATAAAATTACGCCCAGTTAATTCAAGTAAAATTTCAAGGAAAAGGCTTTGGATAGTAATCTTGTATGGAGTTTATATCTCTATGTATTCATCATTTTAGCACTTTGTGTGGCTTTTTATTTCACTAAAAAAATCGGTCCAACTGGCAAAAGCAATAGCTCAAAAGATAGAATTTACGAAAGTGGGATTGTCAATTTTTATGGTGGGATAAACTCAAGCATAAATGTCAAATACTACCTTGTGGCAATTGTCTTTGTGATATTTGATATTGAGGCTGTTTTTATGTATCCGTGGGCTGTAAGCCTTAGGGAGCTTGGCCTTTATGCTTTGGTAGAGATGTTTGTATTTATGGCTATTTTGCTTGTTGGCTTATACTATATTTATAAAAAGAAGATTTTAAGATGGGAATAGAAAATTTAGTCAAAAATGATCTAATTTTAACTAGATTAGACGCACTTTTTAACTGGGGGAGGTCAAATTCGCTTTGGCCTATGATTTTTGGGACGGCGTGTTGTGCGATTGAGTTTATGAGTGCTGTATCATCTAAGCATGATTTGAGCCGTTTTGGTGCTGAGGTTATGCGGTTTTCGCCGCGTCAAGCTGATTTAATGATAGTAGCTGGGACAATATCGTTTAAACAAGCTCCAATTTTAAAAGAGATATATGATCAAATGTGTGAGCCAAAGTGGGTTGTGAGTATGGGGGCGTGTGCTAGTAGTGGTGGATTTTATGATAATTATACAACCCTTCAAGGAATAGATCAGATAATACCAGTAGACGCCTATATCAGCGGTTGTCCGCCAAGACCAGAGGCGATAATTGATGCGATTTTAGCCATTCAGCAAAAGATAAAAGCTGGTAGTATAAAAGATCGCCATAGAGATTTTAAGGGGCTTTTAGATGCTTAGTAGTTTTATATCCAAATTTAGTTCTAAAATTTCTGAGTATAATGGCATTACCACTGCAATAGTAGCTAGTGATGATATTTTTAATGCGGTTAAATTTGCTCGTGATGAGATGAAATATGAGATTTTAGCTGATATTGCTTGTGTGGATAATCTAAATTTAAATAATCCAAAAAGATTTAGCTTATACTATATTTTTAGCTCTTTACGGGGTGGGAATTTTATAATACAAACTGATTTAGATGAATGTCAGAGCCTTCAAAGTGTTAGTCAAATTTACAAAAGTGCTAATTGGGCTGAGAGAGAGTGCTATGATCAATATGGGGTTAAATTTGATAATCATCCAAACCTTAGACGCATCTTAAATCATAAGGAGTTTGTGGGATACCCTTTGAGAAAGGATTATCCGATTGATAAATACCAAATTTTAACTCAAAGCGATAGCTTGGTTGATGAGATGAGAGATCAGCTCTTAAGTCTTGGTTTTGCTAGTGAAGAAAATGATGAATTTAAGATCAAATATACATTTTTAAATATAGGTCCATCGCACCCAGCTACGCATGGAACGATACGCAATTTTATGGCGCTTGATGGGGAGAAAATCGCTGCTTGTGTAACGGAGATTGGCTATTTGCATAGAGGATTTGAAAAGTCCTGTGAGACCCACACTTATGCTCAAATCATTCCATATACTGATAGATTAAACTACTGCTCAGCAATGCTAAATAATGTAGGATACGCTAAGGCTGTGGAGGATATTTTAGGTGTGAATTTGCCTGATAGGGCGATTTTTATGCGTGTGATTTTAGGTGAGTTAGCTCGTATTATCGATCATGAGGTCTGCCTTGGGGCGATGTTTGTGGATATGGGGGCGCTTACAAATTATTGGTATCTATACAATCCTAGAGAGAAAATTTATAATTTCCTATCTCGTTTAACTGGGGCTAGATTTACCAATTCATTTGCTAGAATTGGCGGTATGGCGCATGACTTTTATGATGGTTGGGAAGATGAGCTTTTGGGCTATTTAAAAGAGGTTCAAAAGGGTATTGATGATACCTTAACCCTTGTGGAGAAAAATAGAATTTTCCTAGATAGGGTTCAAAATATCTGTAAAATTAGTGCCAAAGATGCCTTAAGCTATGGATTTACAGGGCCAAATTTAAGAGCTAGTGGCGTGGATTATGATTTAAGAAAAGATAAGCCATATTACTATTATGATAGCTTTGATTTTAATGTTCCTGTTGGTAGCTGTGGCGATATATATGATAGAATGTTTGTGCGATTTTATGAGATGAAAGAGAGTGTCTCTATAATTCGCCAAGCGATTAAGAAAATACCAAGTGGCGATATTTGTATCAAAGATAAAGATATAATTCTCCCACCAAAGAGTGAAGTATATGGCAATATCGAGGCTTTGATAAATCATTTTAAACTAATTTTTGATGGAGTTAAGCTTCCTGTGGGGCATTTTTATGGTGCGAGTGAAGGGGGCAATGGTGAGCTAGGATTTTTCATCGTTAGCGATGGGAAAAATATGCCATACCGCTTAAAGCTTAGACCGCCTTGCTTTTACGCTTTAAACGCATTTAGCGATATGGTTAGAGGTGGGCTGATCGCTGATAGTATATTGAATTTAGGTAGTATAAATATAATTGCTGGGGAGCTAGATAGATGAGTTTTGAATTCACAAAAGATGAGCTAGAAGGCTTAAATAATCTTCGCACCAAAGTAGATGATGATAGGGCGTTAGTATTACCAGCTCTTTGGATTTTACAAAGAAGACAAGGATTTATCAGCTCTGAAGATATATTGTATTTAGAAAAAACTCTTGGGATTAAGGCTATATTCTTTGCTGAAGTTATGGGATTTTACTCTATGTTTAATGAGAGCAAAAAGGGTAAATATGAGCTTAAATTTTGTAAGACCATCACTTGTAAATTAAGAGGTGGCGATGAAGTGATAAAAGCCGCTAGCGATCTTCTTGGGATTAAGATGGGCGAAACTACTAAAGATGGGCTTTTTAGCCTTGGGGAGAGCGAGTGCTTGGGGTATTGTGAGAAGGCGCCTTGTATGCTATCAAATTTAGAGCAAATCGGCGATCTAACCAAGGAGAGTATCATAGAGTTAATAGAAAGGCTAAGGAGAGAAAATGAAGGTCGTTAGTGCTAGATTTGATATACCTAATGCCAATAAAATAGAGGTCGCTAAAGCCCATGGGGCATATGCGAATTTAGATGAAATTCTAAAAATGCCAAGAATGGATATAGTAGATGCGATTGATAAGAGCGGATTAAGGGGCAAGGGCGGTGGTGGCGGTCACTGCGGAACTAAGTGGAAGAATATGGTAACTTGGCCTAGCGATAAACGCTATTTGGTGGTAAATGGCGATGAGAGTGAGCCTGGAACTTGTAAGGATAAGTATATTTTCAATCTTGATCCACATCTGCTTATTGAAGGGATCATAATCTCAGCTTACGCTCTTGGTGCGTGTAGAGCATATATCTACATTAGGGGCGAATATGAGAGAGAGTATCAAAGCATTAAAAGGGCAATTAATGAATCCAAAGATGAGAGGCGTGGCCTAGAAATTATAGTTTGTAAGGGTGCTGGAGCCTATATCTGCGGTGAGAAGAGCGCACTTTTAGAGAGTATTGAAGGCAAAAGGGGGCATCCTAGATTAAAACCACATAATAGAGCTGAGCCGGATTTTTTGTTTGGTAGTGCGTGTGTGGTAAATAATGTCGAAACCATCGCTAGTGTGCCTTTTATAGTTAAAAATGGTTGGGAAAAATATAGAAGTGTAGGAACGCAAAAATCCCCTGGAACTCTGCTCTTTGCCGTTACTGGGTGCGTAAATACTCCATGCGTTAAAGAGATGCCATTTGGGACTAAAATGATTGATTTTATCAATGAATTTGGCGGTGGAGTATGGAAAAATAGAGAGCTAAAGGCTGTTATCCCTGGTGGGTCATCTGCTGCGGTGCTTACCAAAGATGAGGTTATGAAAGCCACCTTAGATTATGAGAATTTATGGGAGTATAAAAGCGCTCTTGGAACTGGCGGTATGATGGTTTTTGATGATACGGTTAGTATGCCTAAGGTGCTTTTGAATTTGCTTGAGTTTTATACCGAAGAGAGCTGCGGACAATGCACTCCATGCCGTGAGGGCTGCGGCTGGGGAATGCGAGTGGTAGAGAGAATTTGTAAAGGCGAAGGAAGCAAAAGAGATCTAGCTACTCTAAAAGATATTTGCTTTATGCTTGATGGTAAGACAATTTGTGTATTTGCTCCAGCGGTAAAAGATGTAATCATAGGCTTTATAACCAAATTTGAAGATGAGTTTTTAGCGCTTTGTAAGGATTAATATATGGTAGAGATTATAGTTGATGGAGAGAAATTTAGCGTAGATGAGAAGGGCAACCTAATTACTGAGCTAAAAAAACACAATATCGAGATTCCGCACTTTTGCTACCACGAAGCACTTGGGGTTAGTGGCAATTGTAGAATGTGCTTAATAGAAGTGGTGGGGCAAAAGCGTCCGCAAATCGCTTGTGATACGCCGATAAAAGATGGTATGGAGATTAAGATAAATAGCGATCTTACAAGGGCAGTTCAGCGTGGAATTTTGGAGCTTGAGTTTATCAATCATCCGCTTGATTGTCCAGTTTGCGATCAAGCTGGAGAGTGCGATTTACAAGATTATTATATGAAATTTGATTTACAAGACTCCAAGGTAAGCTTAGCTGATAAGGTAAGAAAGGGCAAAAGAGAGGATTTTGGCTCTTTGGTAGTCCATGATGAAGAGAGATGCGTGCTTTGTAGAAGGTGTGTAAGATTTACCCAAATATGCACTCAAAGCTATGAGTTAGCCGTAGGTGGGCGTGGTGAGCATAGCCATATAATGCTTATGAATGGCAAGAAAATAGACAATCCATATGCTGGTAATATAGTAGATGTTTGCCCTGTTGGAGCGATGACTTCGGCTGATTTTAGATTTAAAAAGCGAGTTTGGCACCTTCAAAAGACCCCAGCTATTTGCCAAGGGTGCGAAAGGGGCTGTGCTATATGGATTGATAGCAATAAGGCAAAATATCAAGATAGTAAAATTTATAGATTTAGACCTAGAGAGAGTAGCGTAAATGGCTATTTTATCTGTGATTATGGTCGCTATAGCTACAAAAATGAGCAAGTAATCAAGCGTGATGATAGTGCTAAGATCTCATCTTTGGCCTTAGATATTAGGACAAATGGCGATAAATATGATATTTTAATCTCAAGCTCTTTGAGTATAGAAGAGATGAGCGCTATTAAGATTTTGGCTAGTAAATTTAATATGAGTTTATATGGATTTAGCGATTTTAGGGACGAGAGCTTTAAAGATGAGATTGGATTAAAGCTTAGAGTGCCTAATAAAACCGCTAATCGAGTTGGATTAAATAGGCTTGGACTAGATAAAAATTTAGATAAAAAATCTAAGAATTTAATAGTCTTCCACCTTGGCAAGGATTTTGAATTTCTTAATAAATTTGAGTTTGAAAACCTAATCAAAATCGGCTCAAACAGTGATGCGGATATAGTTTGTGCTAGTAGCTATCACAGAGATGGACATACCTTAAATATAGATGGCAAATTGCGATTTAGCAAGGGTGCGTTTGAGCCACTTAGCCCTAGAATTTGCGATATTGTAAGTGAGCTTATGGGGGATAGGGCGGAGTTTGATATGAGTATATTAAAGGCGTTTGCATGAGTGAGATTTGGCTAATTATATTTAGAATTGCGTTTATTCTTATATTTATTTTGGCTTTGATACCTGTTTTGGTGCTTTTAGAGCGTAAAATTTCAGCCTTTATCCAAGACCGCCCAGGCCCAAATAGAGCAAATATCGCTGGGATAAGGCTTGGTGGGTTAGTTCAAGCCTTGGCTGATGCTTTGAAACTAGCTATAAAAGAGGATTTTACCCCAGCAGCCATTAGATCTAAAGCACTATTTACCATCGCTCCTATGGTGCTATTTTTGATGAGTACGCTTACTATAGCTGTAATTCCATTTAGCGAGTATTTTACCATTGATGGGGTAAAGCACCTTATGCAAGCAATCCCATTTGATGGTGGTATGCTATGGTATTTGGGGTTTGCTAGTCTTAGCATTTATGGTATTATGCTAGCTGGTTGGAGCTCAAATAATAAATACTCTCTTTTAGGCTCTTTGCGTGCTGCTAGTGGAGCTATAAGCTATGAAATTCCGCTAGGACTTGCTGTTGTTAGTATGATAATTACATATAATTCAATTAGTTTAAATGATTTTGTGATAGCACAGCAAGGCTCATTTTTGGGGCTTCCTTCGTGGGGGATATTTATTCAGCCATTAGCGGCGATTATATTTATCATCTGTGCTTTTGCTGAGACTAATAGAGCGCCATTTGACCTAGCTGAAGGGGAGAGCGAGATAGTAGCTGGGTATCATCTAGAGTATAGTGCGATGAGCTTTGCTATGTTTTTTATGGCTGAATATATCGCTATGACAGCTATGAGTGCGCTTATAGTTACGATATTTTTTGGTGGATACTCCTTGCCATATCTCTCACAAGCTAGTTTGGCTGCTAATTATGAGATTGTGCTACTTAGCATAGCTGGAGTGGCGACTATTTTTGGTCTATTATTTATCTGGTGGGTTAGTAAAAATAATGTTACAAGATATAAGATAAATAAAGATCATAGAAAAAAAGAGAATATCATATACTACGCTTTGACAGCCTTTATAGTGGCTATAATCGATATTATATGCTTATATTTTTATGGGAATTTAGGTGAATTTGGTGCTGAGATTGTAGCTACTGCGGTGAATTTAATAGTATTTGCCTTAAAAACTTTTATCGTGCTACTTGTATTTATATGGGTAAGATGGACTTTGCCTAGATTTAGATATGACCAAATTCAACGCTTAGGCTGGGAAAAGCTCATGCCATTGGCAATTTTAAATATTATTATTACAGCATTGGTGGTGGTTTATGGCAATTAAGATTAAGAAGATTGAGCGTAAAAAAATGCCATTTTTAGAGCGAATTTATATATTTTATATCATCGCTGGAATGGCTAGGACTTTTAAGCATTTTATTAGAAATTTGCTAAATACAAAAAATATTGAATTTCTAGAGTATCCAGAGCAAAAGCCAGAGGATATTAGCCCTAGGTATCGTGGTCTTCATAGGCTAACAAAATATGATAATGGAGAGTTAAAGTGCGTTGCGTGCGATATGT
Source organism: Campylobacter sp. RM19073 (assembly GCF_024723495.1). Classification (NCBI taxonomy): domain Bacteria; kingdom Pseudomonadati; phylum Campylobacterota; class Epsilonproteobacteria; order Campylobacterales; family Campylobacteraceae; genus Campylobacter; species Campylobacter sp. RM19073. Next base: position 45,470 of record NZ_JANQCT010000010.1, read on the forward strand.
GTGCTACGGCTTGTCCTGCTAAGTGTATATTTATAGAAGCTTGTGAAGTACCTAATAGCAAAGAAAAAGCTCCAAAGGTTTTTAATATAGATCTTTTAGAGTGTGTATTTTGTGGGCTTTGCGTGGAGGCTTGTCCTAAAGATGCCATTAGAATGGATAGTGGGATATTTACTAAGGTTGAAGGTAGTAGAGATAGCTTTATTAGCGATATAAATGAGCTTAGTAGTAGAAAAAGGGGAGAGTTTTGATGGAGAATTTTTTGTTTATTAACTTCTCATTTTTAGCTATTTTAGGAGCTTTGGGGCTAATTAGCTTTAAAGCTCCAATCCATGGGGCATTATCTATGATTGTCTCTCTTGTGGCTATAGCTGGGTTATATCTTTTATTATATGCTAAAACTCTATTTTTAATCCAAATAGTAGTATATGCTGGAGCGATTATGGTTTTATCGGTATTTGTGATGATGTTTTTTAATATAAAATCTGATAGTTTATGGGCTAAATTTAGCTTTATTCAAATGCTCCAAGTCGCTTTGCCATTAGTTGTTTTTGGCTTTTTGGCTTACTGGCTTGCGTTAATGCCTAGTAGCTTTGAGGTTGTGCCTGATGGGTTTGGGGATATTGCTCCACTTGGAAAATATCTATTTTTTAACTGGGGATTTAGTTTTGAGATGATTTCGCTACTTTTAACTGCTGCTTTGATTGGGGTTGTGGCGATTTTAAAAGGCAAAAATAATGGTTGAGAACTATATATTTGTAGCGATTTTGCTCTTTGTGATTGGGATTTGCGGTGTTATTTTGCGTAAGAATATCTTTACTATTTTTATGTCTATTGAGCTGATGTTAAATGCTGTTGCTTTGCTTTTTGCGATATTTGCTAGGGTTAATTTAAATTTAGATGGTCAAGTCATCGTAATGCTAGTTATCGCTATAGCCGCAGCTGAGGCTAGCTTTGGTCTAGCGCTCATTACGCTACTGCATAAGTCTAAACAGACCCTAAATATAGATAGCTTTAAAGAGTTAAAGGATAGTAATGCTAGTTAATATCGTAATTTTAGCACCAATTATCGGTAGTTTTTTGCTTGGAATTTTATATCTTTCTAGAAGAGCTCTTGGCTTATCACAAGGGTTTTTTGCCCTTTTGGGTATGGCTGGACCTGTAGTTAGCTTTGTAGCTATGGCTTTATTGTTTGCTAATAGCTATGGAAATAGCCTAAATTTAGAGCTATTTAACTGGCTAGATATTGCTGGATTTAGCATAAATGTGGGATTTTACCTTGATAGCCTTAGCCTTGTGATGGCGATATTTGTAGCATTTTTGGGTATGCTTATCCATTTTTATTCTATAGGATATATGGATGGCGATGAGGGCTTTGGTAAGTTTTTTTGCTATATGAATTTATTCTTAGCTTCAATGCTGATTTTGGTTTTGGCTAATAATCCTATTTTAATGTTTGTTGGCTGGGAGGGTGTGGGCGTATGCTCATATCTATTAATCGCCTTTTATTTTAATGATAAAGATAATGTAAAAGCTGGTAATAAAGCCTTTATCTTAAATAGAATTGGTGATTTTGGCTTTTTGATTGGGCTTATTGCTTTATATCTTGCTAGTAGTGGGGTTAAATTTGATTATATTGGCTTAAATGAAGTTAGCTTTAGCCCTAGTGTGGCGATATTTATCGCATTTTGTTTTATCGCTGGAGCTTTGGCTAAATCAGCTCAAATTCCGCTATACACTTGGCTACCTGATGCGATGGCTGGCCCAACGCCAATCTCAGCCCTAATCCACGCTGCGACTATGGTTACAGCTGGGGTTTATATGGTGGTTAGGTTTGAGTTTTTATTTGCTGGGCTTAGTTTGCCAGTGGAGGTTTTAGCTGGGATTGGTGCGGCTGGAGCGTTGTTTGCTGGGATTATCGCTACAAAGGCTACTGATATTAAAAAGATTTTAGCCTACTCTACTATGAGTCAATTAGGATATATGTTCGCTGCGCTTAGCTATAGCTCTGGGGCTGCTATGTATCATCTATTTACCCATGGATTTTTTAAAGCACTTCTGTTTTTGAGTGCTGGAGCTATAATCATAGCACTTCATCATGAGCAAAATATCTTTAAAATGGGGAATTTAAAGGATAATAAATCTCTATATTACCCAATGCTATTTGGTATGCTTGCAATTAGCGGGATATTTCCTTTTGCTGGATTTTTCTCCAAAGATGCTATTATCCTTGGGGCGTTGCTCTCAGGGCATTATACGATATTTGCCATCTTGCTATTTACCGCAGGTCTTACGGCATATTATTGCTTTAGGCTATTTTTCTTAGTATTTTACTCGCAAAATCCAGCACCAAAACAGCATAAGGTGCCATTTAGTATGCTTGGGGTGAATTATATACTTTGTTTATTTGCTTTAGGTGGTGGATTTATGGCTATATTTTTAGATATTAATCATCCGACTTTGATGGTAGAGATCATCGCTGGAGTGGTGAGTATGGTGGTATCTGCTATTGGTATTTTCATCGCTTATAAGAAATTTTATAACTACAAAAACTGCGAGGAGAAAATGGGTAAATTTGAGATTATCGTAGCAAATAAATTCTACATAGATGAGATATATGATTTTGTTTTTGTAGAAAATTTAAAGCGAATTAGCTGCTTTTTACGCAAGATTGTAGATGATAAAATTTTATATCCGCTTGTTGAGCTTAGTGCTTTAGCATTTAGGGCATTTAGCCAAATTTATGCTAGATACACTCAAAGTGGCTTAGCTAGTTCATATGCGTTTTATATGCTATTTTTCATCTGTGTTATTATTATATTTTCAAAGGCTATTTTATGAGTAGTATCTTGAGTTTGATTATATTTATACCATTTTTATTAGGGGTTTTTATAGCTCTGTTTTGTAATAATTTTTGGGGTAAGATTATAGCTTTTAGTGGCTCTGTTTTTGTGGCGATTTTGGCTGTTACTATGACTATTGGCTTTGACCCAGCTGGTGGAGTGCAGTTTGTAGATATTATCCCGCTAGTGCAAAGCTATGGGATTACATATATGGTTGGCGTTGATGGGATTAATATCTATCTTATTTTGATTATTACTCTATTTTTGCCATTTTTGTTTTTTGTGCTTAGGGATCAAGAGAGGGGCTTTTGGGCGAATTTGCTTTTTATAGAGAGTGGATTTTTGGCTGTTTGTAGCTCACTTGATTTGATATTTTTCTATGCTGGATGGGAGATGATGCTCTTGCCGATATTTATAATGACTGGTTTATATGGTAAGAGCGTTAAAAGAGCTAAAGCTATGCTAGATATGATGTATTATGCGATATTTGGGTCAATGATTATGCTTGGGGCGATTATCTATCTTGGCGTGGCACACTATTTGGAATTTGGCTTTTATAGCTTTGCTTTAGCCGATTTGGCTAATTTAAATTTAAGCTTAATGGCTGAGCGAATACTATTTTTTAGCTTTATGATAGCTTTTGTGATTAAGCTTCCTATATTTCCATTTCATATGTGGCTTAGTGGGGCATACACACACTCGCCTAGCGTGGCTACCTTTATGCTCTCAGCCATTGCTTCTAAGGTGGCGATATTTGCGATTTTAAGATTTGTATTGCCGATATTTTCGCTTAGTTTTGTTGAATTTTCTAGCTATTTTGTAGCGCTTGGGATATTTTCTATGATATATTTTGGAGTGATTGCACTTAGGTGTGATGACTTTAAAACCCTTTTAGCGTTTGCTTCAGCTTCGCATTTAGGATTAATCTTAGCTGGGGTATTTAGCCTTGATAGCGTAGCGATGAGCGGGGCGTTATATCAGATTATAGCTCACGCATTAACTAGTGGTGCGATGTTTTTGATGGTAGGTATTATTAGCTCACAGCTAGGCACTCGCAAGATTAGTAATCTTGGTGGTATAGCTCATAAGGCTCCTATTTTTGCTACGCTATTTGGCATTATGATGCTCTCAAGCGTGGGGCTTCCTACGACAATTGGCTTTGTGGCTGAGCTTTTGATTTTAGTGGGATTATTTAAATCAAATTTAATCTATGGGGTTATCGCTACAACTTCTATTATCATCGGTGCGGTTTATATGTTTGTGGTTTATCGCAAGGCGATTTTACAAAGTGTAAATGAAGTTACAGATAAATTCAAAGAGCTTAGTAAATCTCAAGTTATAGCCTTTGGTTTGGTGGCTATTGTGATATTTATAATGGGTCTATATCCTAAGCCGATATTAGATCTATCGCAAAGCACGATCCAAAGCCACTATGAAAAATATATAAAATCAAATTTAAAGGGGCAAGAATGATAGCTTTAACACCTTTTTTACTATCAATAGCCGCTATTATAGCTAATATATTTTTAAGCGTTACAAGGATTAATAAAGCCCTGCTTTTAGGGTTAAATTTAGCTTTTTGGACTGTTATTTTAATCTCATTTTTTGCTTTTAGAGTTCAGATATTTAGTAGTGATATACCATTTTTTGTTAATGAATTTATAATTCTTGGGCAATTTGAGTTTATATTTTGCGTTGTTATAGCCTTTCTTATGATGATATTTTTAGCTACTTTATATTTTAGCGATGATGAGAGCTATTTTAAGCCTGAGCTTATAGCATTAGCAAATTTAGCCTCATTTGGTATGATAGGTATGATAATCTCAAGCGAAATTATAACCACGCTGATTTTTATAGAGATTGCCTCCATATCCATATATGCTATGATAGCTTTAAATTCAAACACCAAAAGCATTGAAGCGGCCTTTAAATACTTCTTGCTTTCATCATTTATGAGTGCGTTTTATTTGCTTGGTGCGGCGCTGATTTTTGGCGATACGCAAACAACAAAATATGAGATAATAAGCAGATTAATATCCCCATCACTTATTGCTACAATTGGCGCTATGCTAATTATCTCTATGATGTTTTTTAAGATTGCGATTTTTGGCTTTTATCGCTGGAGCATTGATGTGTATTATGGAGCAAGCACGAGTATAACTGGATATTTAGTCGGGGCGTTTAAATTAGCTAGTTTTGGAATGCTGATTAAATTTGCCTTGCTTTATAGCGGTGGCTGGGATGAGATTTTAGCCATTATATTTAGCGTTGTGGCGATATTTAGTATGTTTATAGGCAACTTTCTAAGCCTAAAAGAGATTGATGTCAAAAAGATTTTAATAGCCGCTGGGATCGTTCATGCTGGGTATATTTTTATAAATTTAGCTAGTTTGAATGTCGAAAATCCGCTATTTGCTGGGGTGTTTTATATCACGATTTATGCTATTACAACTGGATTTGGCTTTTTGCTTTTAAATTCACTCTTTGGCGATAAACAAGTTACCATAGACTCCATCGCAGGATTATATAAAAGCTCACCGCTTGGCGCACTAGCATTTACTATTATCTGCCTTTCATATATTGGATTTCCATATACGGTGGGATTTTTGGGTAAGGTTTATGTATTCTCAAGTGCTTTTGAAGCTGGTAATGCGTATTTGGCAATTTTTGGTATCATTAATACCATTTTATCAGTATATTACTATTTAAGAATCATAATTAGCATATATTTTAAATCGCCAAATCAAGCTATCATAATCCCAAAATGTAGAGCTGTCTGGATAGGAATTTTAAGTATTTTAGCGATTGCTTTTGTGATTTTAGAGGGGATTGGGATTAGCTCAATTTTAGGCTATTTATCTTTGATAGTGGGCTAAATTTAGCTATTGTTAGACTGTTTTATATCTATTTTATAGTTTTTTGGTAAAATTACGCCTAACTGAATTTGGGGCGATATATGAGTAAGTTAATAATAGTTGAATCTCCAGCTAAAGCTAAAACTATAAAAAATTTCTTAAGTTCTGAGTATAAGGTTATAGCTAGTAAAGGGCATATTAGAGACTTGCCTAAATCTAGCTTTGGCATTAAGATAGAAGGGGATAAATTTACTCCAGAGTATAGGATTAGCAGCGACCACTCCGCTATAGTAAAAGAGATTAAAGAGCTTGCTAAGAGTGCTGATACCATCTATCTTGCGACCGATGAGGATAGAGAGGGCGAGGCGATTGCTTATCATATCGCAACAGCAATTGGTAAAAGGCCTGAAACTCTACCTAGAATAGTCTTTCACGAAATCACAAAGAGTGCCATTGAAGCAGCTCTAGCTAATCCTAGAGAGCTAGATATGAATAGCGTAAATGCACAACAAGCAAGAAGACTTCTAGATAGAATAGTAGGATATAAGCTAAGTCCGCTTTTAAATATCAAAATTCAAAGGGGCCTAAGTGCTGGCAGGGTTCAAAGCTCAGCTCTTAAAATTTTAGTTGATCGTGAGCGAGAGATAAGGGAATTTAAGAGTGTTGAATACTTTAGCATTGATACTAAATTTAAAGATGATTTAGAAGCTGAGCTTATCGAATTCCAAGGCTCAAAAATAGAAAAACTCACTATAACTAACCCCCAAAGAGCCAAATATATTTTAGATATTTTAAAAGAAGATAAATTTAAAATTAGCGATATTGAATCCAAAGAGAGAAAAACTAGCCCACAACCGCCTTTTATGACTTCAACTCTTCAGCAAAGTGCGTCAAATAGGCTTGGCTTTAGCCCTAAAAAGACTATGATGTTAGCCCAAACTCTATATGAAGGTGTCCAGACAAATAGTGGATTTATGGGTGCTATAACCTATATGAGAACTGATAGTTTAAATTTAGCCAAAGAGGCAGTAGAAGCTGCAAGGAAGCTTATAAAGAGCGAATTTGGTGATAAATACTTGCCATCAAAGGCTCAAATATATGCGACTAAAAGCAAGGGCGCTCAAGAGGCTCATGAAGCCATTCGACCGACAAATTTGAGCTTTACTCCTGATATTGCTGCTAAATTTTTAGATAAAGATCTTTTAAAGCTTTACACCCTTATCTATAATAGATTTTTGGCCTCCCAGATGAATCCTAGCATATCTCAAACGCAAAATATCATCATAAAAAGCGATAATTCTAAATTCAAACTCTCAGGCAGAAAGGTGATATTTGATGGATTTTATAAGGTTTATGGCGATATAGACAAGGATATAGTCTTGCCATCTTTAAATATCGGCGATGATTTAATCGTCCAAAGTATGCAAAGCAGCAGCCATTTTACCGAGCCACCTAGTCGCTACTCTGAGGCTGGACTGGTAAAAAAGCTAGAGAGTCTTGGGATTGGCAGACCTAGCACCTATGCGCCGACTATTTCGCTTTTAACAAGCCGTGATTATGTAAAAGTAGAGAAAAAGCAGCTAATACCAAATGATATTGCATTTACCATGACTTCGGTGCTTGAAGAGCATTTTAATGATATTGTAGATAGCGAATTTACTTCTAAAATGGAGAAAAAGCTTGATGATATTGCTGAGAATAAAGCCAATTGGCAAGAGGTGCTATCTAGCTTTTATAACCCTTTTATCCAAAAAATCAATGATGGAAAGACAAATATAAAAAGCCAAAAAGTAGCCGAACCAATAGGCGAGAAATGCCCTGAATGCGGTGGGGAGCTAGTTAAGAGAAAGGGTAGATTTGGCGAGTTTATAGCCTGTTTAAATTTCCCAAAATGTAAATATAGTAGAAATTTGGGCAAATCTGATAAATTAGAGAAAAAAGAACCCACTAAAATAGGTATAAAATGCCCTGAATGCGGTGGTGAATTGGTAGAGAGATTTGGAAAAAAAGGGAAATTTTATGGCTGTTTAAACTATCCAAAATGTAATTTTATAAGCAAATATAAACCAGCTGGCAAGAATTGCCCAAGTTGTAACGCTCCTATGATCTTAAAAGAGTTAAAAAAAGGCGATTTTAACGAGTGTTTGCAGTGTAAATTTAAAGAAGAGGTGAAAGATGACAAATAAGGTAGTAATGCTCTGTGCGATATGTAATGTTAGTAGTGGAAATTGTCCTGAAGATTGTGCGTATTGCACTCAAAGCGCTCATGTAAAAGCTGATATAAATAGATATAAACAAAAAAGCATAGAGCAAATTTTAACTGAAGCCAAAATGGCTAGAGCTAATAAAGCTCTTGGCTTTTGCCTTGTAACTAGCGGTAGGGGGCTTGATGATAACAAGCTTGAGTTTATCTGCCAAACTGCTAAAACTTTGCAAAAAGAGGTGCCTGAGCTAATGCTTATAGCCTGTAATGGAAGTGCGAGTTATGAGAGCTTAAAAGAGCTTAAAAATGCTGGAATTTTCAGCTATAACCACAATCTTGAAACAAGCCGTGAGTTTTTCCCTAAAATTTGCTCCACTCATAGCTGGGATGAGAGATTTGAGACGAATTTAAATGCTAAAAAAGCCGGTCTTGAGCTATGCTGCGGTGGGATTTATGGGCTTGGAGAGAGCAATGAAGATAGGATAAGCTTTAGAAATTCACTCAAAGAGCTAAATCCATTTACTAGCCCTATTAATTTTTTCATACCAAATCCCGCATTAAAAATCAAAGAGCCAAAGCTTAGTGCCGATGAGGCTTTAGGTATATTAAAAGATACAGCCAAAGCCTTGCCAAATACTAGAATAATGGTAGCTGGCGGTAGAGAGGTAGTGCTAGGAGATAGACAGTATGAAATTTTAGAAAATGGCGCTAGTGCCATCGTGGTTGGTGATTATCTTACTACTAGTGGCGAGGTTGCTAGTAAGGATATAGCTGAGCTAAGAAAAAGAGGCTTTGAGTTTGCATCACAGTGCCACTAATGAGCTTTCTATTTTATTAGTTTTGGCGTTTATAATTTTCATATCGCCATATATTTCCAAAATAACAAAGATACCAATTGCTCCTATAGAGATTATTTTGGGAATTCTTTGTGGGTTTTTTGGTTTTATCCCGCATAGTGAGCCATTTAAGATAGTAGCAGAAGTTGGGTTTTTCTATCTTATGTTTTTAGCTGGGACAGAGATAGATCTAAAATCGTTTTTTAAAATCGAAAAAAGCATTATAAAGTTAGTCCTTTCTTATATCGCTATTTTATACATTATAGCTGGGATTATCGGGGTATTTATATCGCCGATATTTTTGGTTATTGTGGTGGTGCCACTTATGTCTGTTGGGATACTATCTACCCTTTTTAAAGAGTATGGTAAAAATGAGCCTTGGCTAAATACAGCTATGATAGCTGGAGGTATAGGAGAGGTAGTAAGTATCGCTCTTTTAACCCTTATGTCAGCGTATATTGAATTTGGTAGCTCGGCTGAATTATTTAGCAGTATATACTATCTTATATTATTTATTGTGCTTTGTATGCTTGGATTTAAGGGGCTTGAAGTGCTATTTTGGTGGTATCCAAATCTTAAAATTCTACTAATGCCACACGATGATAAGAGCGAGAAGGATATTCGCCTTTCTATGGCTTTATTTTTTAGCACTGTAGCAGTGATGATATATCTAAATTTAGAGATTGTCTTAGGTGCGTTTATCGCTGGAAGTTTTATAGCGACATTTTTTAATCATAAAAAAGATCTCCCACATAAGCTTGGTAGCTTTGGGTTTGGCTTTTTAGTGCCTATATTTTTTGTATATATTGGCACGACCGTGGAGCTTGGCTATATTTTAACGCCTGGAGTGATTGATAATGCTGTAAAACTAATGATATTTATGATTATTGTGCGTGTGATGGCTTCTATGATATTTATAAAGCGTTTTGGATTGTATGATAGCATTCTTTTTGGTTTATCGCTCTCAATGCCACTTACGCTTTTAGTGGCAGTAGCTACTGTGGCTTATAATGCTGGGAATATACCAAAAGAGCTATATTTTGCTTTTATTATTGCTAGTATTTTTGAGGTGATTTTGTCTATGATATTAATAAAATTTACAAATTATCTTAAATTTCGCCTTAAATAATTAAGTTAGATATTTAAGGGCAATTTAATTTAAATAAAATTTAGATAAGATATAAAAAATTTTAATAAAAGGATCAAAATGAGTAACACAGTAACATTAACTGACAACAGAAATGGAAAGAGTTATGAATTTCCTATTCTTGATGGTACTTTAGGGCCTAGCGTTATAGATATATCTACTTTATATAAAGATACTGGTATGTTTACATTTGACCGTGGATATACTAGCACTGCGATGTGTCGCTCAGCTATTACATATATCGATGGCGAGGCTGGCACTTTGATGCATAGGGGCTATGATATAGCGTGGCTTGCTGAGAATAAAAAATATCTAGATTTAGTATATCTACTATTTAACGGCAAACTCCCAAGCGATGATGAATTAAACGCATTTCGCCAAGAGTTAAAAGAGAGAAGTTATCTAAATGAGAAGATGATTAAGCTATTTGACTGTTTCCCTGATAAGGCTCATCCTATGGCAGTTTTACAAGCTAGTGTGGCTACTATGAGTGCCTACTACAAAAGGGATATGAGCTTTGATGATATGAAAGATTATATGGAATTAGCTAAAAGAATGGTAGCTAAAATCCCTACTATGATAGCATTTCACTATCGCCATGTAAGAGGCTTCCCTGTGATTTATCCAGATTTGGATCGCGGATTTACAGAGAATTTCTTATATATGTTAAGAGCATTCCCGCACGATAAAGTAGATCTAAAACCAATCGAAGTAAAAGCCTTTGATACCATACTAATGCTACACGCAGACCACGAGCAAAACGCCTCTACTACCACAGTTAGAACTGTTGGCTCAACTCACGCTCATCCATACTCTTGTATAAGTGCTGGTATAGGTGCGCTTTGGGGTCATGCTCATGGTGGTGCTAATGAGGGCGTTATAAGACAGCTTGAGATGATAGGCACTCCAGATAGAGTAGATGAATTCATCAAAAAAGCAAAAGATAAAAATGACCCATTCCGTCTAATGGGCTTTGGGCATAGAGTTTATAAAAACTTTGACCCAAGAGCGAAAGTCTTAAAAGGATTAAGAGATAAATTAATTGATGAAATCGGTATCGATAGCAATCTAATAAAAGTCGCTACTAGAATTGAAGAGATAGCATTAAATGATGAGTATTTCGTATCAAGAAATCTCTATCCAAATGTTGATTTCCATAGTGGCGTAATCTTAAAAGCTTTAGGAATTCCAAATGAGATGTTTGCGGCTATCTTTGTGATGGGTAGGGTTCCTGGCTGGTTAAGTCAATGGATGGAGCTAAAATCTCAAGATAATATCAAAATTGTTCGCCCAAGACAGCTATATGTCGGACCAGCATCTCAACCTAAGTAATCTACATCAAATTGCCCTAAAGGCGGCGCTTGCCGCTGGGGCAGAGATCTTAAAATCTTATAGTAAGTTTCAAATTTATTATAAAAAAGATAATTCACTTCTTACAACGGCTGATTTATCAGCTAATGAGGCTATATATAAAATCTTAAGCAAAACTCAAATTCCAATATGCTCTGAAGAGAGTATCTTGCCATTTAATCAAAGAGATGAAAGCTCTATATTTTGGCTAGTTGATCCGCTTGATGGGACTAGGGAATTTGTATCTAGGAGTGGAGAATTTTGTGTGTGTATAGCGTTGATTTATCGCTCTAGACCAATTTTAGGAGTGATATACTCTCCAGTTCATAATCAAATATATAGTAGCTATCAAGGCTCTAGCATATATAAAAATGGCGAGATTATCAGTATAAATGAGAATGAAAGCTCATTAATAAGCGGAAAATCTAAAAACGATATAGATAAATTTGCTAAAAATTTTAATTTAGATATTATTAAACTCAGCTCAGCTATCAAATTTCCATATCTAGTTCAAGGTTTTGCTGGGGTATTTATCAGGCTATATGGCTCTAGTTTGTGGGATACGGCTGCTGGGGATTTTTTACTTCATCAAAGTGGTGGAATTATGCTATCTTTAAGTGATTTAAAACCTTTAAATTATGCTAAAAAGGAGACATTAAATGATAATTTTATAGCTTTGAGTAGCTTACAAAAGCCAAATTTAAGCAGATATTTAGACTATCTAAATTCATCGAAAAATATTAAATTTAGCAATAATATTGATTAATTGAAGTCTAAATTAACTTTTAGCATTAGCTTAAATTTTATTAAAATTCAGTTTAAGTTAAAATACAATTAGATAAAATTTAGTATTTCGTTTTTTTTGAAAAGAGAGTATATGAGTGAAATAATCGGATATAATGTAAATGGTAAAATAGTAGATACACAAAGCTACACCGGCGGTGGTAGCGAAATTAAATTTGATAACTCCAAAGAGGCACTTGAGATCATACGCCACTCCTGTGCGCATTTGATGGCAGCGGCGATTAAAGAGCTTTATCCAGATGTTAAATTTTTTGTTGGTCCAGCCATTGAAGATGGCTTTTACTACGATATGCGTGTAAGTAAAAGCGATGGAAGCAAGCTTGGCGAAGATGATTTAGCAGTAATAGAAAAGAAGATGAAAGAGCTAGCTCTTGCTAAGACGCCAATTATCAAAATCGGCTCAACTAAAAGTGAAGTAGCGGTCAAATATGCAGATGATGATCTAAAACAAGAGGTCTTAAAACGCATACCAGATGGCGATGTGAGCTTATATTCTCAAGGCGAATTTGAGGATATTTGCCGTGGGCCACATATCCCAAATACGATTTTTGCTAGATTTTTTAAGCTTACTAGAATTGCTGGGGCGTATCTAGGCGGTGATGAAAATCGTGAAATGCTAACTAGAATTTACGGCACGGCTTATGCTGATAAAGAGAGCTTAAATGAGCATATTAGGATCATAGAAGAGGCTAAAAAACGAGATCACAGAAAGCTTGGAAGCGAGATGAAGTTTTTTACCTTTGATGATAGCGTGGGGGTGGGACTCCCTATTTGGCTACCAAATGGCTCAAGGCTTAGAAGTCGCTTGGAGCATAAGTTATATCGCACTCATAGACTTCGTGGCTATGAGCCAGTTCGTGGCCCTGAAATCCTAAAAAGCGATGCGTGGAAAATCAGCGGTCACTATACAAATTATAAAGAAAATATGTATTTTACGACAATTGATGAGCAAGAATATGGTATAAAACCGATGAATTGCGTAGGCCATATAAAGGTCTATCAAAGCGAAATTAGAAGCTATCGAGATTTGCCGCTTAAATTTTTTGAGTATGGTGTGGTGCATAGACATGAAAAAAGCGGTGTTTTGCACGGGCTTTTTAGGGTGCGTGAATTTACTCAAGATGATGCTCATCTATTTTGTATGCCAAGCCAGATTAAAGAGAATGTGTATGAAATTTTAAGCTTTGTTGATATGCTTATGGGGGCTTTTGGGTTTAGCTATGAGATGGAGATCTCGACTAAACCAGCTAAGGCTGTAGGCGATGATGAGGTTTGGGAGATTGCTACAAAAGCCTTAAAAGATGCCCTTGATGAAAAAGGGCTAAAATATGGTATTGATGAAGGTGGCGGGGCATTTTATGGTCCAAAAATCGATATTAAAATTACTGATGCTCTAAAAAGAAAGTGGCAGTGCGGAACTATACAAGTGGATTTTAACTTACCAGCTAGATTTAATTTAGAGTATATTGATGAAAATAACGAAAGAAAGCAGCCAGTAATGCTTCATAGAGCTATTTTGGGTAGTTTTGAGAGATTTATTGGAATTTTGCTTGAGCACACAGCTGGGGAGTTGCCATTTTGGATCGCACCAACTCAAGTTGTGATTATACCAATTAATCAGACGCATTTGGATTATGCTAAGGAGATCTATACAAAACTACTTGATATGAATGTAGATAGCGAAATTTTTAGCAAAAATGAGACATTAAATAAAAAAATTAGAAATGCAGAAAAACAAAGAGTACCTATGATAATAGTGCTTGGCGATAATGAAGTAGCAAATAAAGGTGTAGCTTTGCGAGATCGTAGGGCTAGAGAGCAAAAGGATATAAGCTTAGATGAATTTTATAGCTTAGTCCAAACCAAATTAAACGAGGTGAGTATTTGAGTAAAGATAAAGAGGTTTATCTAAACGAAGAGATTCGTGCAAGCGAGGTTAGATGTGTAGGAGATGATGGCACGGCTTATGGTGTCATTAGCAAAGATGAAGCGTTAAGCATAGCTAGTAAGATGGGGTTAGATCTAGTATTGATAGCTGCTGATGCTAAGCCGCCAGTGTGTAAGATAATGGACTATGGAAAGTTCCGCTATCAGCAAGAAAAGAAGCAAAAAGAGGCTAAAAAGAAACAAAAGGTAATTGAGATTAAAGAGATTAAGCTCTCTGCTAAAATCGCACAAAATGATATAAATTACAAGGTAAAACACGCACAAGAGTTTCTATCTGAAGGCAAATATGTCAAATTTAGAGTATTTTTAAAAGGTCGTGAAATGTCTACTCCTGAAATCGGGGTAACCTTGCTAGAGAAAATTTGGGAGAATATCCAAGAGTATGCTGATAGAGATAAGACGCCAACACTAGAAGGTCGTTATGTCAATATGCTTGTAACACCTAAAAAATAGCGTTTTGCTATTTTTTAGCGTGGTTTTTGTTAAAAAGTATTTTTAGATATTTGCAGTTTTGTTGATATTTGTTTTTGGGTGCGGTGCTAAATTTCTGTAATAATAAATTAAAAGCTTAGAGACAAATGAAGTGATTGCTATTTGAGATAAGATGGAATTTATTAGATTTATTTGCTCCAAATACCATAAATTTAGCTAAATTTGGGTGTTGTATCCCTAATTTATGCTAATTTCTCCTGTGTTAGCTTTGCGTAGTTTTTATAAATCTGTGTAAAATATAAATTTTTATGCTTGAAAAGTAATAAAATACTTTTATTATTAGCTCAATAATCCGCCTTTTAAAGCTTTAGAATGTGGCTCTTAGCTCCATCGCCCTTGGTTTATAATACCAAATTAAGATATTTTAGGTTTATTACTTTTGCTACCACTTATTAAAGATTAGAATAAATTTTAGTGCTATTAAATCTCTATAAATGAGTTGATTTAGCCCTCAAGAGCTAAATCAATATTAAAATCTAAGCCCAGCTGTGATAGCTGTATTTACGCTATGTTCGTCCTTTGCTATCTCACTTGAGACAAGGAATTTGATAAATTTATTCCCTTTTTCAATATTTGTATCGATACCAAAATAAACGCTATCTTTATTTAGCTTATAATTATGCGTCCAAGTGCTATTACTCGCATCGACAAAATACTCTTTACTAGCAAAGTTATCGCTATTTAAACGCCTTGTGTAAAACGCAAAGCCATTTAGCGTAGTAAAGGTGTTGTCTTGGCTGATGAAGCTATAGGCTAGATTTCCGCCTAGGCTTAAATTTAAGGTATCTATATCTATATCATTATAGCCTTTAGCAAGTATGCCGCCACTCTCTTTAAAGCTATCTTGCTTAGAGTATATGTAATTTAAGATAGAAATTGGCGTCCAAACAAGATTATCATTGATGATAAAATCTTTTGATATACCAAGCTCTGTTGATACAAAATAGCTCTTATAATTTGCTTGAAGCTTTGTATCTTGCGTTAAAATTTGACGCTCCATATCGTTAAATGATAGCCCAAAATCCACTCCGCCTATTAAATTTACAGCCCCAAAATCTTTTAAGCCATTTAACCCAATAGAGATTATTTGACTTGTTAGGTCTGAAAATTTATAATCTCCCTTTTGGTATGAGTAGTTTAAAAATGCCCCCACTCTCACATCATCGCTTATCCATTTTTTGGTATTTAGATCCACAGAGTAGGCGTTGGTTTTATATTCATCGCCTTTGAAGTGCGTGTATGAGACCTTGCTTGAGATCTCACTTTTGCTTAAAGCGTCATTATAGCTTTGTAAGATATCATAGACCATATTATCAGCCATATCGCTATTTATAAGGGCTAATTGCGAATTTTTAGCTATTGCGGCGACTTTAGCAGTATTGCCTAATGAGCCACCAGCTAAAAAGGAGATATTATTTAGCATAGAGCGATTTTGGAAATTTAGTGTATCTTTTGTATTTGAAAGAGTATCATTTGGGTTTGTGCTAGATAGAATCTCATCTTTTACTTCTTGGTTTAAAGTATCTAATCTACCAAAGAAATTTTGATAATCCTGATTTAAATTTGATAACTCTCTAATTTGTTTTAATGCTTGAGATACTGCTAAGTTTGTCGCTTGTGAGGCATTTGTAGGCTTATAGGCATCTTCTTTTACTTCTACTATTATAGTATTA